>JBPCSK010000223.1:0-9176 GCA_051007275.1 Gaiellales bacterium
GAGCGCATCGGCAACGTGGTTCAGGAATGCCTCGCGAACGCGTCGATCCATGGGTCGGCGACGGCGGCGAATGTGCAGGTCACGACAGTGCCCGACGGCGTGATCGTGGAGATCGCCGACAACGGCAGCGGGCCCGGAGGTGGCATGCCCGGGCTCGGCAGCGCCGTCCTCAACGAGGCAACCGGCGGCGACTGGACGCTCGGGGCCGGCGCCGACGGCGGGTCGCACGTGCGGGCCGTGCTGGCGGTCTGAGTCAGCCGAGGAAGTCGAGCTGCACGGGGCTCGGCAGCAGGCCGGCCTCGGCACCACGCTCGAGCAGGGCGGCGACGGCCTGGCGGCCGCGCTCGCCGTAGTCGAGCGTGAGGTCGTTCACGTACATGGCGACGAAGCGGTCGTTGAGGTCGGGCGCGATACCGCGGCCGTACTCGATCGCGTAGGCAAGCGCCTCCTCGCGGTGCTCCATGCCGACGGCGACGGCCTCCTTGAGCACGGCCGACAGATCCGCAGCGCGGTCCTCGGGCACATCGCGGCGCATGGCGACGGCGCCAAGCGGCAGCGGCATGCCGCCGGTCTCGCCCTCCCACCACGCGCCCAGATCGAGCACGCGCTTGAAGCCCTCCTGCTCCCACGTCAGCTGGCCCTCGTGGATCACGACGCCGGCGGCGACCTCGCCGGACGCCACCGCCTCCATGATCCGCTCGAAGTCGAGCTGGACCGGCTCGAAGGCCGGCAGCGCCAGCCGGGCGGTGAGGAATGCGGTGGTCTGCGGGCCGGGCACGGCGACGCGCTGGCCGGCGAGATCGGCGGGCGCGAGGTCCGACTTGGCGATCACGACCGGGCCGTAGCCCTCGCCGAGCGAGGCGCCGTGGCCGAGCAGGCGGTAGGTGTCCTGCACGCCGGGGTACGCGCCGACGGACATGGCGGTCGCCTCGAGGCGCCCCTCCGCAGCCCACGTGTTGAGCGTCTGGATATCGGCCGGCACGAGCTCGATCTCGAAGCCGCGCAGGTCGAGCGCGCGCTCCGCGATCGCCCAGACCATGAAGGCGTCATCGGGATCCGGGCTATGTCCGACGCGTACGTGCACGGTGTCTCCAGCGGTCGATGTGGTGCGAGCCTACCAATGCTCGGTTTCGCCCACGCCGTGCGCGCGGACGGGCTGCGCTCCGGCTAGGCTTCGGCCCATGAGCGATCACGACGTCATCCCGCCCAGCCCCCAGCACCGCGACGAGGAGATCCTGCAGCACGTGCTGCGCGAAGTCCACGCCGGGCGCTCCCTCGACGAGGTCATGCAGGACACGTACGTCGTCGAGCGCCAGGAGGCCGGTTCGCACGAGAAGGTGCTGGACCACCCCGAGGTCGCCGAGGTCGTCGGCGCCGAGATCATCGCGCAGATGCGCGCGATGATCGACAACGCCTAGGCCTTCAGCGCGGCGCGTGCCAGGGCCAGCAGCCCCGGCGTCGGATCGATCAGCTTGGCGACGACGAGGTCGTCGGCCGTCACGCGTGCGTCGACCGCGCCGGTGAGGACGTCGCGCAGCGGCGTGACCTCCTGCCAGTCGAGGTGCCCCTCCTCGACGCACTCGCGCAGATCGTCGGCGATCACGCGCGCCACGGCCGGGGCATCGCAGGTGACGAACGCGGCGTCGGCCAGCAGGCGGTAGTCGAGCTCGCGGCGGCCGCGGCGGTCGGCGCCGAGCGCGAGGATCGTGGCACCGGGAGCGACCCAGTCGGCGCGCAGCGCCGGATCGCGGGCGTTGGTGGCCGTCACGACCAGCGTGGCGTCGCGCACCGCGGCGGCGGCGTCTTGTACGACCTTGCCAAGCACGGCAGCCTCGGCGGCTGCGGCCGGGTCGGGGTCGTGGATCGTCACCTTCGCGAGGTCGAGCGCGTCGCCGAGCTCGGCGATCGTACGTCGCGCAAGCGGTCCGGCGCCCAGCACGCCGAGGGTGGTCGGTCCCGCTCCCACCAGCCGCGGTGCCAGCAGGCCGGCCGTCGCAGCGGCCACGATCGTGGCCGGCTCATCCGCGCCGAAGGCGCCGATCGCGGTACCCGTAGGATCGATCACCGTGCAGGTGCGCGACGAGGTGCGGCGCCCGCCGGCTGTGATCAGCACCGCGCGATAGCCGTCAGCGTCGATCGTGGTGGTCACGCCCGTCCAGCCGTCGCCACGCAGCATCACCTGCGGGGCGGGCAGGTCGTCGAAGTCGTCGGGCGCGACGCGCAGCGCGGCGTCGACGATCGAGCGCACCTGCGCGGGCTTGAGCCGCGCGATCGCCTTCTGCAGATCCACGGCCATCGCTATTCCATCGCGCGGTGCAGCACGACGACGGCGAGAGCCTCGACCGCCAGCACCGCATCGGCGCGCAGCTCGTCGATGACCGCCGCGGTGCACGGGCACGTGTCCGGCACCACCCCGGAGAGCTCGGCCAGCGCGCCCAGGAGCGGCTCGGCGTAGCCGTCCTCCATCAGGCCCGACGCGGTTTCGAGCGCGGCGCGCGAGCCCGCCGCCGAGGACTCCCGCGGGTTGCCCTCCGCAGCGGCGAGCAGCAGCCCGCGGCGCGAGACGGCATTGAGCTCATCCTCATCGATCGCGAGAGCGTCGAAGACGAGGTCGATCAGCACCGGCGCCGCGGCCGCCGTGCGGTCCTCGGGGTCGAGCCCGACGAGCGCCTCCTCGATTGCGAACAGGGCCTCCATGCGAGGGAGCGTAGCCGGGTTCGGTCAACCGTCTCGTCCCGAGGTCGCGCGGTCAGCGGGCGCGGTGAAGACCCACGCGGGAGGCGGGCGCGAAACGTGCGTACTAATGACGTACGGCGCAGCCGGGCGTCAGAAGTGCGCACATGGCGCGTACGCCGGGAGCTTGATCGCGCAGGTTGGACCAGACTGGATCAACTGCGGCGTACGTGCCGAGTGCGCACTTCTGACGCCCGCGGCTTCGCCGCGTACGTCATTAGTACGCACTCTTCACGCCCGCCAACGTCATCAGTACGCACTCCTCGCCCCCGGCTAGCGAAGACCCAACGCCGTGCGGAGCGCGCGCGTCTGGCGGCGGGCGACGTCGAGGACGGTGCCGTCGGCGTCCGCGAGCCGCACCTGGGCGCGGCCGTCGCCAAGTGATTCGAGGCCCGCCACCAGTGCGAGGTTGACGATCTGCGAGCGGTGGATGCGCATGAAGGTGCTCGGAAGCAGATCCTCGAGTGCGCGCAGCGATCGCGGCGAGCCGAGCACCCGGCCGTCGGCGAGCGCGATGCGCGAGCGGTCGCGGTCGGCCTCGGCGTACGCGATCTCCGCGGGGTCGACGAGCAGCGTCTCCTCCCCCACGCCATCGACCGGGATGCGCGCCTCCAGCGACGCGCCCGGCGCGGTGCCGGCCCGGATCGCAGCGACGCGGCGCACGGTCGTCAGCAGACGGTCCTCGCGCACCGGCTTGAGCAGGTAGTCCACGGCCTCGACCGAGAACGCCTGGATCGCGCGATCGTCGTGCGCCGTGACGAACACGACGGTCGGCCGATGTGGCAGGGCGGCCAGCGTCCTGGCGAGCTCGATGCCGCCGGCCCCGCCGGGCATGGAGATGTCGAGGAAGACCACGTCGTACGCCATGCGCTCGGCCAGCACCAGCGCCTCGCGGGCGCTCGCCGCCTCGCCCGCCACCTCGATGCCGTCGATGCCGCCGAGGAGATGCCGCAGCTCGCCGCGCGCCGGCGCCTCGTCATCGACGATCAGCGCGAGCAGCGTCACGCCGCCACCTCGGCGGGCGCGGGCGGGACGATCGGGACGAGGATGGTGATCGACGTGCCGAGCACCGGCGCGCTCGCGATGCGCAGCCGGCCCTGATCGCCGTAGTACGCCTGGATGCGGCGGTGCACCGACGCGAGCCCGAGGCCCGCCGCGCCGCTGCCGTACCCCGGCTCGAGCACGCGCTCGGCGTCCTCCTGCGCGATGCCGCGGCCGTTGTCGCGCACGATCACGCGCAGGCGGCCGAAGCGCACGTCGGCACGCACCACGACCCGCAACGGCTGGTCGGTTTTGCCGTGCTTGATGGCGTTCTCGACGAGCGGCTGCACGAGAAACGGCGGCACCATCACGTCGTGGGTCGCGGGGCTGATGCGGCGCTCGATCACGAGATCCTGGCCGAAGCGCGCCTGCTCGAGCTCGAGATACGCCTCCACGTGCTGCAGCTCGTCGGCGAACGTGACGAACTGCGAGGGCTGGCGCAGCGTCGAGCGGCAGTACTCGGCGAAGGTCGTGACCAGCCGGCGCGCCTCATCGGGCTGCGTGCGGATGAACGCAGCGATCGTGTTGAGCGCGTTGAAGAGGAAGTGCGGCTCGATCTGCGCCTGCAGCGCGGCGAGCTCGGCCGACGCGCTGGCGCGGGCATGGACCTCGACCTCGCCGGCGGCGAGCGCGCTCGAGACGAGACCGCTGAGCGACTCCATCACCGCGCGCTCCTGATCCGAGATCTCCAGCGCGCCCTCGGAGAACGCGATGATCGAGCCGACGGCGCGGCCGCGCACGATCAGCGGGCCGACGACGGCCGACCGCAGCGGGCACGTGGAGGTGCAGCCGTGCCGCCAGCCGGCGGGCAGCCGCGCCACGCGCTCCTCATCCATCGCCTGCACCGCGCCGGGTGGCGCCGAGGTACCGGCGCCATGGTGGTCCTCGGCCAGACCCACGTGCGCGAGCACGCGGCTGCGGTCCGACACCGCGATCGCGGCGTAGCCGAGGCGCGCCTGCGACTCGCGGGCCAGGAGCTGCGCCGCGGCAGGCGTGAGCCCGTCGCGCAGCACCGGCGTCGCGATCGCCACGATCTCGAGGATCGCCGAGGCGGGGCCGCCGCCGAGCACGCTCCCATCGCGCGTCGAGGTGCGCACCAGCCCGAGGAACAGCACGAGCAGGAACGTCGTGACGGCCACGACCGGCACCACGGCCACGGCGCGCACGCCCCAGCCGGAGAACAGCTCGAGGGCGAGACCGACGAGACCGGCCTGGAACAGGCCGATGATCGCGGCCGCCAGCGTCGGTCCGCGCAGATCCGCCCAGTGGCGCCGACCGGCCCGCGCCGAGCGCCCCCGCTGGCTCGAGATCCACGTGAAGGGCGCATCGCGCCGCTGCTCGTCGGGGTCGGGAAGCTCCACTGGGCTTGATGCTACCCGGGTGCGAGCGGGATCGCAGTGAGCGCCGCAGACGACGGGTATCATGAGCTGCCGGTAGCAATGGCCCCTTCCACGCCTGCCCGCACCCCTCTCAAGCCCGGCTCCGGCCCGGGCCCACGCACCGTCTATCGTGCGACGCCCCGGCGTGCCCGCAAGAGCACGCGCAACCGCCGCATCGTCGTGCTCGTCGTCGTCGTGCTGGTCGTGCTGGGGACGATTCGCGGCCTGACGATGCAGGGTGGTGTCGCACCGGGCGTGTCGGTCAACGGCGTCGATATCGGCGGCATGTCACCCGCGGACGCCAAGCAGAAGCTCAAGAACGAGCTCGTGCCGCAGCTGAATAGGAACGTCGCCGTCACGCTCGACGCGCAATCCGCGCCGATGAATCCCGCCGAGCTCGACACGCGCATCGACGTCACCCGCACCGTCGATCGCGCCATGCAGACCGGCCGCCTGCAGTCGCTGCTCCTGCCGCTCGTCTACTCGTCCGACATCGCGCCGACGATCGCCACGCCCGTCCACCCGCGCATCCCGGCCAACCTCCGCATGATCGCCGAGCCCGCGCACAACGCAACCGTGCGCATCGCCAACGGCAAGACGACGATCTCGCCCGCCCGCAGCGGCCACTCGATCTCCCCGCGCGCGATCCTGCTCGCCACGGCCACCGCCGCGCTCGCCGATCAGCGCAAGCTGGTGCTCAAGTCGAAGGTCACCCAGCCGGAGATCTCGACCGCCGCTGCGAAGCAGGCCGCCAGCCAGGCCGTGCAGCTCGCGTCCGCGCCCGTCGCGCTCAACGCCGACGGCAATCGCGTCGGGGCGCTCTCGACCGCCACGCTCCAGAACGCCGTGATGGTGCGCAACGTCGACGGCAAGGCAACCATCACGTTCTCGCCGAAGCTCCTGGCGCCCGCGATCACCGAGGCGCTCGGCTCGAAGGTGCGCGATCCGCAGAACGCCATGTGGGACACGAACGGGCAGCGCGCCTGGGTCGAGCCAGCCAAGGACGGCATCGGCTTCGATCCCGCCAAGGCCGCCGACGCCGTGCGCGCGGCGGCCGTCGCCGGCGGCGCCCGCCAGGCCGATATCGAGCTGACGCGCATTGCACCTCGGCGCACGACCGCCGACGCCGAGAAGCTCGGCATCACCACGAAGATCGCCGGCGCCGTGACCGAGCTCGGCGACTCGTCGGAGAACCGCATCCACAACGTCGCGCTGATGGCCGACATCCTCGACAACCGCCTCGTCATGCCCGGCCAGGAGTTCTCCTTCAACGACGCCGTCGGACCGCGCACGCCGGAGCGCGGCTTCCTCGAGGGCTCGGCGATCGTCGATGGCCTGCTGATCCCCTCGATCGGCGGCGGCGTGTGCCAGGTCGCGACGACGCTGTTCGACGCCGTGTTCTACGCGGGGCTCGAGGTTGACGAGCGGCACAACCACGACCTCTACATCTCGCACTACCCGCTCGGCATGGACGCCACCGTCTCGTGGGACGACCTCGACTTCCGCTTCACGAACGATCTCGACCACCCGGTCCTCATCCGCGCAACGGCCGACGCCAGCGCGATGATCGTCAACCTCTACTCGGCACCCGACGGTCGCACGGTGACGAGCACGACGTCGGACCGCTACGCCATCGAGAAGCCAAAGAAGCGGTATCTCATCGACAAGTACGCTGCGCCCGGCCAGGTGGCGAAGTACGTTGATGGCCAGGAGGGCTTCTCCGTCGACGTCCACCGCGTGGTGAAGAAGGACGGCAAGGTGCTGTCCGACAACACGTTCGTCTCGACGTACGTGCCGCAGCCCGACACGTACCTCGCGGCACCCGACGCGAATCTGCCCGGCGACTCCGACATCCAGCAGCCGCCGTACGGCTGGGTCAGCCCGAACG
Source organism: Gaiellales bacterium (assembly GCA_051007275.1). Lineage (GTDB taxonomy): Bacteria > Actinomycetota > Thermoleophilia > Gaiellales > F1-60-MAGs149 > F1-60-MAGs149. Next base: position 7,042 of record JBPCSK010000223.1, read on the forward strand.
ATCCGACGGGCACGCCCTCCACGGGCTAGCGCCTACGCAGCGGGTCCGGTCGACTCGCGCACGGTGAGGGTCGGCGCGATCACGACGCGATGCTCGACGCGCTCGCCCGCGAGGTGATCGACGAGAAAGCCGACCGCGGCACGCGCCGTGCGGTCGATGCTCCAGTTGACGCTCGTCAGCGGCGGCGAGACGAGACGCGACAGCGGATGGTCGTCGAAGCCGACGATCGAGACGTCGCCGGGCACCGACAGCCCGAGCTCGCGGCAGCCATGCAGCACGCCGTAGGCGATCGAGTCGGAGAGGCAGAAGATCGCAGTCGGGCGGTCGTCGCGCTCGAGGACCTCGAGTGCGAGCGGGCGCGAGCCGTCGAGCGAGTAGGCGCAGGGCACGAGCTCGCAGTCGAGGCCCAGCGTCGCGGCCTGCTCGCGGACCGCTCGCTCTGTGGGGCGATCCGGCGAGGCCTCGACGGCCCACGAGAGGACGGCGATGCGCTGGTGCCCGAGCGCGTGCAGGTGGCGCAGCACCTCGCCGACGCCCGTGGTCTGGTCGAAGACGACCTCTCCGGCCAGCTCCGCGCCAGGCAGGCGGCCGGCGATGGTGACGGTTGGGGTCTGAGCCGTCAGCTGCGCCCAGTCGCCGCCCGCGGGGCCGATCGGTGCGACCAAGAGGCCGTCCACGCGCTGAGCGGCGAGGCGCGCGGCAAGCGTGAGCTCCTCGGCGGGGTCGCCATCGGCGTCGGCCAGGATCGTATGGAGGCCATGCGTACGCAACTCGCGCTGCACCGCATGGGCGAGCGTCTGCTGCCAGAAGTCGGCGAGGCTGCCGACCAGCAGGCCGACCGTCCCGGTCCTCCCCCCGCGCAGGGCGCGCGCAACCGGGTCGGCGGCGTAGCCGAGCTCGTCGGCCTTGGCCTGCACGCGATCGATCGTGGCGGCCGACACCCGCTGTCCGCGCAGGGCGTACGACACCGCGGTCACCGAGAGACCGGTCTCCTCCGCAATCTGCCGGATCGTGGGTCGCTTCGACGCCATACGCGCAGCCTACCGGGCACGCCGGGGTTGACGCGACCGCGCGTTTCGACCATGCTGGGGGCATGGAAGATCGCTAGGAGTGAATCGTTTCACTGAAACGTTTCACCTATTGGTACGAAAGGATTCGCGTTGGCTGAAGACCCGATCATCACCACCCCGTTCAGCGGCGCCGAGTGCGGCGCCATGGCCCGCGCCATCGCCGCGGATGAGAGCCGCTGGCGCCCGCACGTGCGCTTTGACGAGGGCAACCGGGCGTTCGCCGAGATCGAGCGCACCAACGAGCACCAGACCTACGTGATCTCGTGGCTCGATGACGCCGACACGGGCTTCCACGACCACGACGTGTCCGCTGGCGGCGTGCACGTGATCGAGGGAGCGATCCACGAGGAGCGCCTTGGCTTCGGGTGCGGGATCCTCGAGCGGGTTGCCGGCGCTGGCGAGACGATCGAGTTCGGCCCGTCCTACATCCACCGGTTCCGCCCCGCCGAGGGCGTGCCGACCATCTCGATCCACGTCTATTCCCCGCCGCTCCGCACGATGGGCGCGTACTCGGAGGGGCCCGACGGCGCGCTCATCCGCGTGCCGATCGACGGAGACGCCGACCTCAGCGACACCGCCGGCTGACCGCCGCCGCGCGGACTGCCACGATCCGTGCATGGAATCGGAGCTGCTCGCCGCCGGCCTGCTTGACGCCTCCCTCCCCCAGCCGGAGTGGACGCATCGCGGCCACATCGGTGCCGCCCACGCCCTCGTGCGCACCCACGGCCCCGAGCGCGCACTGACCCTGATCCGCGGCGCCATCCCGCTGCTCAACGACGCGCACGGCGTCCCGAACACGGACGACGACGGCTACCACGAGACGCTGACGGTCTTCTACACGTGGGCCGTTGCCGACGCCATCACGCGCGGCCTCGACGCCGACGAGACCGCCTCCGCCCTGCCCTCAGACGCACCGTTCACGTTCTGGTCACGCGACGTCCTCTTCACCCCGGCGGCTCGCCACACCTGGGTCCCCCCGAACCTCGCCACCCCACCGTTTCCCGTCCACCCGTAGCGCCCCGCCGCGCAACATGGGGAATGGGGGCGCACCCCCTGCCCAAATGC
>JBPCSK010000224.1:0-3979 GCA_051007275.1 Gaiellales bacterium
GCTGGGGCGATAGGCATGGAAATCCTCTGGCTCATATCTGCGCTTCAGGCAGTTGCGGGCGCAGTCGTGGTCGTGCGTCTCTCGCGCGGCCGGGAGCGTGGCGCACCCCTCTGCCCCGGACCACCGGCAGCGGCGGGCGCCGTCTCGATCGTGAGTCCCGCGCGCGATGAGGCGCAGCGCATCGGCCCGCTGCTCGCTGCGATGGTCGAGACTGGCAGTGCAGTACGCGAGATCATCGTGGTCGATGACCGCTCCACCGACGACACCGGCGTGGTCGTCGAGCAATTCGCAGCGACCGACGCCCGCATCCGCCTGCTCCACGGCAGAGAACCGTCCGCCGGCTGGGTGGGCAAGCAGCATGCGCTCCAACAGGGACTGGCGATCGCCAGCGCCCCGTGGACGCTCTGCCTTGACGCGGATGCACGGCCGCACCCTGCCCTCCCAGACGCGCTCGTTGCCGCTGCGACCGAGCGCGCCTACGACGCGCTCACGGCTGGGCCGCGGTTCGCCGTCGACACGGTCGGCGAGTCGATCCTCCACCCCGCCCTGCTCGCCACGCTCGTCTACCGATTCGGGCCGCCGACGCTCGCACCCGTGCGCTCGCAGCGAACGGTTGCCAACGGGCAGTGCCTGCTGGTGCCAACGGCACGTTTCCGGGAGGCGGGCGGCTGGGAATCCGTCGCTGCGAACATGACCGAGGACGTCGCGCTCGCCCGGCACCTCGTGCGCCGGGGCTGGTCCCTTGGACTCGTTGACGCGGCACCGCTCCTGGTCGTCGACATGCATGCCTCGGCGCGCGAGGCCTGGCGCGAATGGGGGCGCTCGCTCGCCCTGCCGGGCGTGGCCTCGGCACGCGAACAGGTGCTGGATATCGCCACGCTGACCCTGACCATGGCTCTGCCGCTGCCGATGCTCGTCGCCGCGCTGTGGGCGGGCCAGCTGCTGCTTGCGATCCCCTCCCTCATCCTGCTCGCCGTACGACTGCTCTTCCACGTCGCGCTCCGCCCCACCTACGACCACCCTGGTCCGGCGTACTGGCTGGCGCCGCTGGCGGACCCGTTGGCGGTGATCCGCCTGACGTGGTCGGCCGTCCGTCCCAACCGACGCTGGCGCGGCCGCACGTACACGAGCTCCGGCTGACGTCAGCCGAAGCGCTGCTTGTCGATGCCGGCACGCTTGAGCGCGCGATCCGCCAATGCCGACCGCACGCCGATCAGGCACAGCAGCGCCACGGTTGCGAACAGCTCCGCGCCCGCGCCGTAGATCACCCAGACGGCGAACGGTGCGGCGATCAGCGCGGCCTGCGCGCCGCGAGCGAAGTCCCAGCGCCAGCGCACGAGCAGCAGCGCGACGGCCGCAGGAATGCAGGCCAGCGGTACCAGCACCATCGCGCCGCCGACGAGGCACAGCACGCTGCGACCGCCCCGAAAGCGCATCGTGACGGGAAACATGTGCCCGAGGACGACAGCGAACCACGCGATGATCCCACCCCACGTCCCCGCCAGGACGATTCCGATACCGACGGCCACGGCGGCCTTGGCGGCGTCGAGCAGGAGGATCGGAACGGAGGCGCGGATGCCGATGGCGCCGCGTGCATTCCAATAGCCTGGGTTGCGATCACCCGTGCCGCGCAGGTCGGCGACGCCGTGGCGTCGCGCGATCAGATTGGCGAACGAGATGCACCCGAGCAGGTAGCCGACCACGCCGGCAATGAGGTACTGCAGCGTCATGCCGGCTGCCGCGCCAGCTCGTCGACGATCGCGCCAGCCACGACGAGGCGATCGATCGCGCCGTAGGCCGCAGGCCCCCAAGGCCAGCGCGTGAGGCCTTCGACGAGGCTCCAGATCGCCGCCCGCGCGTCGTCCGAGCGCGGGTCCTCGGCGACCAGACGACGCACGCGCTCCGCCTGCTCGAGCGTGGCCGAGGACTCGCGACCGTGCACGCAGCGCTGGCGCACGAGGATCACGACGCGCGTCACGAGCCGCTCGGCGAAGCGCTCGAGGTCGGCGATCTCCGATCCGTCGAGCTCCCAGTAGAGATCCCGTTGCGAGCGGGTCAGGAGCAGATCATCGGTCGAGAGCACGGCGTCAGAATACCGTCCGCCCTGCGCGTCGACCAGAGCGGTTTCCGTCGTTCAGCTGAACGGAAAGCCCGCGGGTGCGCGCTTCGTGAGCGTTCCATTGGGAGTGACGAAGCGGAACACGGGGTGCGAGACGACGCGGAACGCACGATCGATGGTGTGCCCCGTGTCCACGTAGACATCGACGGGTGCCGCGCCGAAGCGCTGCGCCACGAACGCTCGGGTATCTGCGCGCGTTCCTGCCGAGACGGCGATGACGCGAACGCCGGGATGCGTCGACGCGAACTGCGCGACTTCAGGCGCTTCGGCCTGGCACGTGGTTCAGAACGGGTGGAAGAACATGACTGCCGTCGAGCGGCCCTTCAGCTTCGACGGCGTGATCGCGCCGTTGACGACCTGCGCGGCGTTCGCCGGCGCAGCGGCGACCGCGAGCATCACTGCTGTAGCGCAGGCGAGCAGGTATCGACGGGGCGACATGCGCTCATTCCAGCACATGTCGCCCGCGTGCGTCAGACCGACGTGCGGGCGGGCTCGTCCTCGAGGACGGAGCCGCACTCGCGACAGGCATGCGCGCGCACGCCTCCGCGCAGCTCGACACGAAACGTCTCGCCCTCGCACACCACGCAGACGCCGTCGACGGCGCTGTGATCGTGCGGCGCCCAGGCATCGAGCAGATCCTGGAGCGAGCCGGTCATCGGGATGGTCGCCTGCATATCGACGGTAAGCATTGCTCAGATCCTCCGGAAGACGCCCACCACGACGCCCATGACGACGACGTGGTCGGGATAGAAGGGCTCGAGATGATCGTTCTCAGGGTCAAGCCGGACGCGACCGTCAATGCGACGCAGACGCTTGACGGTCGCCTCGTCGCCATCGACGAGGCAGGCCGCGATCTCGCCGTCGGAGCAGCTCTCCTGGCGACGGATCACGACGGTGTCGCCGTCGAGGATGCCGGCGTTGATCATGGAATCGCCACGCACCTTGAGCAGGAAGTTCTCGCCGCTGCCGGTGATCTGCTCGGGGACGGCGATGTGCTCGGTGACGTTCTCTTCCGCGAGGATCGGCGCACCCGCCGCGATGCTGCCGACGAGCGGCAGCAGCCGTACACCCGGCATCTCGTCGAGCTCGACGCGCTGCGCCTGCGCGGCGCGGGCATCGCGCCGCTCGGTCAGATCGATCGCACGGGGCTTGGTGGCATCGCGCGTGAGCGCTCCGCTCTCCTCCAACGCCTTGAGGTGCGCGTGCACCGTCGACGGCGAGTTGAGACCGACGGCCTCGCCGATCTCGCGTACGGTCGGCGGGTACCCCTTCTGCTCCATGTGCTCCTGGACCACATCCAGGATTTCCTGCTGTCGCTTCGTGAGTGCCACGGTCGGACTCCAATCGAACGGGTGTTCGTGTCACACTGTGCCACATCGAACACGCGTTCGCAAGTTGCCCGCGCGACGTACCCCGTTGGTGGCATGCCAGCGCAGCGGACAGGCGGCTTCGTCTACGATCCCGCACGCACGCGCTGGTGGCGGAATTGGTAGACGCGCAAGGTTGAGGGCCTTGTGCCCGCAAGGGCGTGGAGGTTCAAGTCCTCTCCAGCGCATCGTGCGAACGGCCCCCGGTTCCCCGGGGGCCGTTCTCGTTCTTCAGGAGGTCGTGCTGAGGCGCGGTTGTCGGGGCGCCCGCCCGGTTACTTGCCTAGCTGTTCGTGCTGGTCGTGCTGCCGCCCGACTGCGCGGGCGCATCCGCCGGCGGCGGGCCAGCGGGGCGGTACTCGTCCATCAGCGCGTCGAGCTGCGCGCGCGTGATGCCCAGGGACGCGGCGAGGCCGTTCTTGTTGGCCTCGGTCGGCTTCGTGCCGGGCGCCGGGCGGTTCGCCTCGAAGGCCGCCTTGACGGCGGTCTGGCT
>JBPCSK010000225.1:0-3028 GCA_051007275.1 Gaiellales bacterium
GTGCGGGATCGCGCGGGCCCAGCGCGACGTGCAGCGTGTGCGCCATCTCAGCGGTCCTTGAAGCTCGAGTCGAGCGCGGCCTGCGCGGCGGCGAGGCGCGCGATCGGCACGCGGAACGGCGAGCACGACACGTAGTCGACGCCAACCTGATGGAAAAAGCCGACGCTGGCGGGATCGCCGCCGTGCTCGCCGCAGACGCCGAGCTTGATGCCCGGCTTGGCGCGGCGGCCACCCTCGCAGCCCATGCGCACGACCGCGCCAACGCCATCGACGTCGAGCGTGGAGAACGGGTTCGCGTCGATCACGTCGTCCTCGATGTACTGCTGGAGGAACTTGCCCTCGGCGTCGTCACGCGACAGGCCGAGCACGGTCTGCGTGAGGTCGTTGGTGCCGAACGAGAAGAAGTCGCCGTACTCGGCGATCTGGTCGGCGACGACGGCCGCGCGCGGCAGCTCGATCATCGTGCCGATCTCGACGGCGAACTCGATGCCGTGCGCCTCGTTCTCCTCGTGCACGACCTCCTCGACGAGCTCGCGCATGCGGCGCAGCTCCTCGGCGAAGCCGACCAGCGGGATCATGATCTCGGGACGCGGATCGAGACCCCGGGCCTTCAGCTGGTGCGCCGCGCGCATGATGGCGCGTGCCTGCATCCGGTAGATCTCGGGGAACAGCAGGCCGAGGCGGCAGCCGCGGGTGCCGAGCATCGGATTCGACTCGGTCAGCTCCTTGACGCGGGCGAGCAGCGCCTCGGCGGCGGCGAGGTCGCCCTCCGCCCCATGCTCCTTGATGCGCTCCACGTTGCGGGAGGCCTCGAGCAGCGGCGGCAGGAACTCGTGCAGCGGCGGGTCGAGCAGGCGGATGGTGACGGGCAGACCGTCCATCGCTTCAAGGATCCCGACGAAGTCGAGCTCCTGCATCGGCCCGATCTGGTCGAGCGCGACCTCGCGCTCGGGGTAGTCGTTGGCGAGGATCATCTCGCGCACGACCGGCAGGCGCGCCTCGCTCATGAACATGTGCTCCGTGCGGCAGAGGTCGATGCCCTCGGCGCCGAAGCCGCGGGCGCGCGCGGCGTCCTCCGGCGTGTCGGCGTTGGCCCGCACTCTGAGCCGACGGATCTCATCGGCCCACGCGGTGATCCGCTGGAAGTGCTCGTCGAAGCGCGGCGGGACGAGCGGCATCGCGCCGGCGAAGATCTCGCCGGTCGACCCGTCCATCGTGAGGGTCTCGCCCTCCTTGATGGTGCGGCCGCCGATGATCACGCTGCGGCCCTGGATGTCGATCTGCAGACCCTCGACGCCTGCCACGCAGGGCTTGCCCATGCCGCGCGCGACGACCGCGGCGTGCGAGGTCATGCCGCCGTGCGCGGTGATGACGCCCTGCGCGACGATCACGCCGTGGATGTCGTCGGGCGTGGTCTCCCAGCGCACGAGGATCACGGGCGTGCCGGCCTTGCCGCGGCGCTCCGCCGTGTCGGCGTCGAGGACGACCTCGCCCACGCCGGCGCCCGGTGAGGCGTTGAGGCCGCTGGCGAGCAGATCGCGCGGCGCGTCGGGATCGATCGTGGGATGCAGGAGCTGGTCGAGCTGCTTCGGATCGATGCGCTGGACCGCCTGCTCCTTCGTGATCACGCCCTCGTCGACCATGTCGCACGCGACGCGCACGGCCGCCTGCGCGGTGCGCTTGCCGTTGCGGGTCTGCAGCAGATAGAGCTTCCCCTGCTCGATCGTGAACTCGATGTCCTGCATGTCGCCGTAGTGCGCCTCGAGGCGCGCCATCGTGGCGAGCAGCTCGGCGTAGGCCTCGGGCAGCTCGCCCTCGAGCTCCGCGAGCGGGCGCGGCGTGCGGATGCCGGCGACGACGTCCTCGCCCTGCGCGTTGACGAGGAACTCGCCATAGAGCTCCTTCTCGCCGGTGGCGGGGTTGCGGGTGAAGCACACGCCGGTGGCGGAGGTCTCGCCGAGGTTGCCGAAGACCATCTGCATGATGTTCACGGCCGTGCCGAGGTCGTCGGGGATGTCGTTGGCGCGGCGGTAGACGGCAGCGCGCGGGTTCTGCCACGAGTCGAAGACGGCGTTGATGGCGAGCCGAAGCTGGTCGCGAGGGTCGTCACCGAAAGCGTCGGGGCCGGCGGACTCCGCCACGATCTCCTTGAAGGTCGCGACGAGCTCCTGCAGGTCCTCGGCGCTGAGGTCGGTGTCGTTCTTGACGCCGCGCGCCTTCTTCAGCTGCGACAGCGCGTGCTCGAAGTCGTCGGACGGCACGCCCAGCACGACCTCACCGAACATCTGCACGAAGCGGCGGTACGAGTCCCAGGCGAAGCGCGGATTGCCGCTCTCGGCGGCGAGGCCCTGGACCGCGGCGTCGTTGATGCCGAGGTTGAGGATCGTGTCCATCATGCCCGGCATCGAGAACACCGCGCCGGAGCGCACGCTCACGAGCAGCGGCTTCTCGGGATCGCCGAGCCGACGTCCGGTGCGCCCCTCGAGCGCGGCGAGGCGGTCGAGCACGCCCTCCCAGAGCCCCTCGGGCCACGCGCCACCGGCGTTCATGGCGTCGACGCAGGCCTCGGTCGTGACGGTGAAGCCGTCGGGCACGGGCACGCCGATGCGCTGCATCTCGGCGACGTTGGCACCCTTGCCGCCGAGGAGATTGCGCATCTCGGCGGATCCCTCGGACTGGTCGTAGACGAACTTCTTCACGGTGTCGCGGCTCCTGGGAGGTCCTTGCCCTGAACCCTAGTCGCCACCACCCCCGCATTCCCCCGCTCGGCGGCCGATTGCGCGACACTGTGCGGAGTTCACCGGGAGGCAGGCAATGAGGATCGTCAGCGGCGGCACCAGTTCCGAGCTCTACGGCGGCCGGTTCACCGGCACCGTGCGGCTCGAGATGCTCGATGAGGCACCCGACGGCAGCGTGCCCGACATCGCGCGCGTGTCGTTCGACGACGGCGCCTGCACCTTCTGGCACTCGCATCCCGGTGGACAGAAGCTGCTGGTGCTCGAGGGCCGCGGCCGCGTCGGGATGGAGG
>JBPCSK010000226.1:0-18232 GCA_051007275.1 Gaiellales bacterium
GCCGAGTTCGGCGACGACCGCCGCAGCGAGATCAGCGCGGTCGAGGGCGAGATCGACATGGAGGAGCTCATCGCCGATGAGGAGATGGTCATCACCATCACCAACGGCGGGTACATCAAGCGCCTTCCGGTCGACACCTACCGCGCCCAGCGCCGTGGCGGCGTTGGCGTGCGCGGCATGCAGACCAAGGAAGACGACTGGATCGAGCACCTCTTCACGGCCTCGACCCACGACTTCGTGCTGTTCTTCACCTCGTTCGGCAAGGTCTATCGCGCCAAGGCCTACACGCTGCCGCTCGGCACGCGCGACTCCAAGGGCCGCGCGCTCGTCAACGTCCTCCCGCTCCGCGAGGGCGAGCGGGTGATGGCCGCGTTCACCACGCGCGACTACACCGAGGGCAAGTACCTCCTCTTCGGCACTCGCAAGGGCATCGTCAAGAAGACCGAGTTCCTCGCATACAACACGATCCTCAAGAGCGACGGCATCATCGCCATCAACCTGCGCGAGGACGACGAGCTCGTCGATGTCCGCCTGACCAACGGAGAGGATCGCATCCTGCTAGTCTCCAAGTCCGGCCAGGCCGCCCTGTTCTCCGAGGAGAAGGTGCGCTCGATGGGCCGCTCCGCCTCGGGCGTGATGGGCATGCGCCTCGTCGGCGACGACGAGGTGATCGCCCTGCGCGTGCCGCAGGAGGGCGACGACGTCCTGGTCATCACCGACGGCGGCTACGGCAAGCGCACGCCGATCTCCGAGTACCGCGAGACCGGCCGCGGCGCCAAGGGCGTCCGCACGATCTCGGCGAAGGCCGAGGCCGAGCGCGGCGCGCTGGTCGCCGCCCACTGCGTGACCGGCGAGGAGGACCAGATCGTCACGACCGCCGGCGGCATCGTCACCCGCATGTCGGTCGGCGAGGTCCGCTCGATGGGCCGCTCGACCTCCGGCGTCCGCGTGCAGCGCATCAAGGGCGAGGACGACCGCGTCTCCAGCTGCGCGATCGTGCCGGCGGAGGAGGAGGAGGTCGACGAGTCGGCCGAGCCCAGAGTCGATGACGCGACTGAGGCCCCCGTCGCTACGGCTCCCACGGAGGATCCCGTGGCGGAGCTCGAGGCTGCGGACGACGACGGCGACGAGGAAATTGGCGACGAGGAGGACGACCTCGGTGCCGAAGGCGACGGCGCAGATGAGGACGACGAGGCCTGATCCCCGCGGGCCGAAGCACGGCCGGAGAACGGGGGTAGAGTAGGCGCATGCACCGCTCCCGCCTGATCAGCCTCGCCGCGCTCGTGGCCCTGCTCGCACTTGCCCTCACTGCCTGCGGCGGCTCGTCGAGCTCGACGACAGCCACGGAGACCGTCACGCAGACGCAGACCGAGACGCAGCAGAGCGCGGACGAGAACCAGACCACGTCGGCGAATGGGGTCACCGAGAACACCGAGGACACCACCGACGTGAACGTCGCCACCGGCGACTCCTTCACGATCCAGCTGCCGATCAACCCGAGCACGGGCTACACCTGGGTGCCGAACGTCCCGATGGGCTACGTGCAGGTCTCCGACACGATTCTCAAGCCGGAGGAGCAGGGCAACATCGTCGGACAGGGCACGGCGGAGCAGTGGGTCTTCAGCGCCGATACGCCAGGCACGGGCACGATCACGTTCGATCTGATGCCGCCGGGATCGGAAGCGCCGGAGGAGACCGTGACGTTCACGGTCGACGCCACGTAGCACTTCGGCGGGTGGGATCGCGCCCAGCGGTTTGGGAGCGTGAGCCATGGTACGGTCGTGGAACAGCGGTCGGTAGCCGAAGAGCGGGGGACCACGATGCCGGTACGTGACGGAGTGCGAGGGGCATTCGAGGGCTGGCGTGTCGGTGTCGTGCTGGTGGTCTTCCTGACGAGCCTGTTCGCCGTCGGCACCGACGTTGCCTCAGCCACCCAGGTGAGCTGCACGACCGGTTGGTTCGATGTAGCCAATCACGTCGTCTCGAATGGTGGCGGCGCTGGCGGAAGCGGAAACTGCGCCGGCACGGCTGTCATTCCCAGCGAGGTCACGAGCATTGACGTCGGGGCGTTCGCCGACGCAGCGAGCTTGACGACCCTCACGTTCGCGACGGGGAGTCAGCTCACGAGCATCGGTGACGCCGCGTTCCAGAATGCTACGGGTCTTACGAGTATCACGATTCCGAGTGGCGTGACGAGTATTGGCACCACCGCGTTCTTCGGGGCAGCCGGTCTGACGTCGGTCACCTTCGCGGCCGGAACTCAGTTGACGAGCATCGGCATCAACGCGTTCGCGGATACGACGAGCCTGACCAGCATCGAGATCCCGCGTGGCGTGACGAGCATCGGCGCGAGTGCTTTTCGGGTCACATCGGGACCGCCCGGTGGGCTGACCTCCATCACGTTCGCTTCGGGTAGCCAGTTGACGCGCATCGACGATCAGGCGTTTCAGAACACGAACCTGGCGAGCATCACGATTCCGCGTGGCGTGACGAGCATCGACACCAACATGTTCCTCGATGCGGCGCAGTTGCGCAGCGTCTCCTTCGCGTCAGGGAGCCAGTTGAGCACCATCGGCACCTCCGCATTCGAGGGCACGACGAGCCTGACGAGCATCGAGATTCCGAGTGGCGTGACGAGCATCGGCACCAACGCGTTCTATGGAGCGGCGCAGTTGCGTAGCGTCACGTTCGCATCGGGGAGCCAGTTGGCGAGCATCGGCAACAGCGCGTTCAGTGGCGCGACGAGTCTGACGAGCATCGAGATTCCGAGTGGAGTGACCAGTATCGGCGATGGCGCGTTCAGCAGGACATCGGCTCTGACGACGGTCACGTTCGCGGCGGGGAGCCAGCTCGCACGCATCAGCACTCAGATGTTCCAGGGCGCGTCGGGTCTGACGACGGTCACGTTCGCGGCGGGAAGCCAGCTCGTCGGCATCGACGACGGGGCGTTCGCCGGCGTGGCGAACTTGACGAGCATTTCGCTCCCCAGCGGGCTGACGAGCATCGGTAGCCAGGCATTTCGGCAGACGGGCCTGCGGAGCATCGCGATCCCGGGCAGCGTGACGAGCATCGGCAGCATCGCGTTCGGCCTCGCGACGAACCTGGCGAGCGTGATCTTCGAGGGCAACGCGCCCGCCGTCGGCGCCAGTGCGTTCGCCGGCGTGGCGGAGGGTGCGACGGCGTACCGCTCGGCGCCGGCCACGGGGTTCGATGTCTCCGGCGATCCGCCCAGGTGGAACGGCCTGCGCGTGGCGGTGTACCTGTCGACGCCGCCGGCCCCAGTGGCGACGGCAGGTGCTCTGTCGGCGACGGTCGTGGCCTCTGCAGCTCCGACCGGTCCCGAGGCCTCGTCCTTGCGGGTGACGGCGAGTCCGGGCGGGGCGAGTTGCGTCGTGTCTGGCACGAGCGGCTCGTGCACGGTCACCGGGCTAACGGCAGGCACGGCCTACACGTTCACGACGGTGGCACGTTCGATAAGTCCATCGTCTGTATCGGAGACCTCGGCCGCGTCGACCGCGGTGACGCCGACACCGATGCCCGTGAAGCTGCGGACCAAAGCCCCGACGGTCGTCACGAACGGCGTCGCGGTGGAGTTCACGGTGACGGGTCCGGGGACGGCGAGCGCGAGCGGCGTGGTGGCGGCTGCGAAGCGCGGCGAGAGGACGGGAACAGTGGTGTGCTCGGGGACCTTGCGCGTCAAGAAGGCTGGCAAGGTGCGCCTGGTGTGCGCGCTCAACGCGGCCGGACGGAATCTGCGAAAGAAGGGCGCGCTCAAGGTGGTGCTGACGACACGGTTCGTGCCAAAGAAGGGTGCGACGGCTATCTCCACGCGGACCGTCAAAATCCCGCGCAAGCGCTGACGACGGACCGGCCCGCGGCGGTGGCGCAGCGCGTGTCAGTCGAGCACGCGCTCGACCTCGCCGGCAGAGAAGGTCTGCTCGGAGCCATCGGTCAGCCGCAGCAGCAGACGACCGTGCTCGTCGATCCCCGCGGCCGTGCCCGCGACGGAATCCTGCGGCAGCGTGAGCGTGATGCCGTGGCCGACCAGGCCGTCGAGCGCCGCGTAGCGCGCGACGAACGGGGCGAAGCCCTCCCGGTCAAACAGCGCGAGCGCCGCGTCGAGGCCCTCGCCGAGCTGCTCGAGCAGGGCGATGCGATCGATCTCCTCGCCGCCCTCGACGAGCAGCGACGTCGCGGGCAGACGATCGGTCGGCGGCAGCTCGTCGGCGGTCAGATTCGCGTTGATGCCGATGCCGATGATCGCGAATAGCGGCTGGTCAGGCGGCGTGACGAGCTCGACGAGGATGCCGGCGACCTTGCCGTCGTTGAGGACGAGGTCATTGGGCCAGCGCAGCCGCGGGCCGAGCGGGAGCGACTCGGCGACGACGATGCCGACGAGGAGCGACAGCGTCGCAAGCTCCTCGGGTGCCCGCGTGACCCGAGCCAGGTACGAGAACATCAGGGCCTTGCCGGGGGGATCGGACCACGTGCGGCCACGTCGCCCGCGGCCCGCGGTCTGGTGGTCCGTCACGCAGATGGTGCCCGCGGGCGCGCCCGCGAGCGCCTCCTCGCGGACGATGTCCTGCGTCGAGGGACAGCTGGCTCGCGTGATGATGTTGCGCGGACCGGTTCGGTGCGGGGCGGCGTCGTCCACGCGGCTACGATACCTGCGTGGCTGCGCCCCTCGGCACGACGACCCTCTGGAGGATCCCATGACGGCAATGGACCGGGACGCCATCATGGCGATCATCCCGCACCGCGATCCCTTCCTGTTCGTCGACGAGATCGTCGAGTTGGAGCCGGGCGTCCGCGCCCATGGGCGTTGGACGATCACCGGCGATGAGTGGTTTCTGCAGGGGCACTTCCCCGGCAACCCGATCGTGCCGGGCGTCGTGATGGTCGAGGCCAGCGCCCAGACCGCTGCGGTCTGCGCCCTCACCCATCCGGATCACCAGGGCAAGTTCGGCGTGTTCGCGGGCATCGACGGCGTCAAGTTTCGCCGCATCGTGCGCCCTGGCGACGTGCTGGACATGATCATCACCGTCGATCGTCTGCGTGGCCGCATCGGGCGCGTCACCGCGGAGATCACCGTCGGCGGTGAGGCTGCCGTCGAGGGCACGCTCACCTTCGGCCTGCTCGAGGAGCCGCCCGCGTGATCGGAGCGACCGAGAGCGACGTCGCGATCATCGGCGTCGGCGCTGCGATCCCCGAGCGCATCCTCACGAATGAGGAGATCTCCCAGCGCGTCGAGACCGACGATGCCTGGATCCGCGAGCGTACGGGCATCGCTGAGCGGCGCATCGCCCGCGACGATCAGTCCGTCACCGACCTCGCGATCATCGCGGCACGGCAGGCGATCGAGCGCGCCGACATCGCACCGGCGGAGATCGATCTGATCCTCACCGCGACGGCCTCGCCCGAGCGCTCGTTCCCGTCGATCTCGGCGCTCGTCGCCGACGACATCGGCGCGCACAGCGCCGGTGCGATCGACATGCTCGCCGCCTGTGCCGGCTTCGCATACGCGCTGAGCCACGCGATCGCGCAGATCAACTCCGGGATGGCCACCACCGTGATGGTGATCGGCGCCGAGGTCCTCTCGCGCATCACCGACTGGGACGATCGCGGCACCTGCATCCTCTTCGGCGACGGCGCCGGCGCGATCATCGTCCGCAAGGGCGCGGCGCCGACGAGCGAGAAGGTCGTGGTCGAGCTCGGGGTCGATGGCTCCAAGGGCTTTGATCTCTACGGCGACCTGACGCCGCGCGACGGCGAGCCGCTCGACAAGTGCATCCGCATGAACGGCAACGTCGTCTACCGCTTCGCGACGCAGGTGATCGTGGAGTCCGCCAAGCGCGTGCTCGAGGCTGGCGGCTACACGCAGGACGACATCGACCTCTTCGTGCCGCACCAGGCGAACCTCCGCATCATCGAGAGCGGGGTGGAGCGCCTGGGCTTCCCCAGCGAGCGCGTCGTCGTGACGCTCGACAAGTACGGCAACACATCGTCGGCCTCGATTCCGCTGTGCCTCGACTACGCGTGGCGCACGGGCCGCTTGCAGCCCGGCCAGCGGCTGATGATGATGGGACTGGGCGGTGGTCTCGCGTGGGGCACCGTCATGATCCGATG
This sequence comes from Gaiellales bacterium, assembly GCA_051007275.1. GTDB lineage: Bacteria > Actinomycetota > Thermoleophilia > Gaiellales > F1-60-MAGs149 > F1-60-MAGs149. The sequence goes on from JBPCSK010000226.1 coordinate 6,127, forward strand.
GATGGGAGCACCCGCATGAAGACCGCCTTCTGTTTCCCCGGCCAGGGCTCGCAGACCGTCGGGATGGGCGTCGCCTTCGCCGATGGCTCCGCGGCCGCCGCGGCCGTGTTCGCCGAGGCCTCCGAGGCCTTCGGCGCCGACCTGCTCGAGCTCTGCCGCTCCGGACCGCAGGAGCACCTCGACCAGACGGAGATCACGCAGCCTGCCCTCACCACCGCGTCCGTGGCGTGCCTTGCCGCGGTGCGCGAGGCGGGCATCACCGCCGACGTCGCGATCGGGCATTCCGCCGGCGAGTACGCCGCACTGGTCGCTGCCGGGATCGTGAGCGTCGGCGACGCCGTGCGCCTGACGCGCGCTCGCGGCGAGGCGACGGCTGCCGCCGCTGCCCGCACGCCGGGCGCGATGGCGGCGATCATCGGCCTCGAGGACGCGCAGGTCGAGGAGCTCTGCGACGGCATCGAGGGCGTGTGGGTCGCCAACTACAACTGCCCCGGCCAGATCGTGGTCTCGGGCGAGAGCGCTGCGGTCGAGCAGCTGAACGAGGCCGCCAAGGAGGCCGGTGCGCGGCGCGCGCTCACGCTCGCCGTCTCGGGCGCCTTCCACTCGCCGCTCACCGCGGCTGCGGCCGACGATCTGCGCCCGGCGCTCCTGGCCGCGGCGTTCAACGTGCCGACCAGCGCGTTCTTCTCGACCGTCACCTGCCAGCTCGAGGACGAGACGAACCTCGTCCAGATCCTCGAGGACCAGCTCGGCGCGCCCGTGCGCTTCACGCAGGCGATCCAGCAGCTCGCGGCTGCGGGCGTCACGACCTGCATCGAGGTCGGTCCCGGTGGCGTGCTCGCCGGGCTGATGCGCCGCATCGACCGAAATCTCACCGCTCTCACGATCAGCGATCCTGAGAGCCTCGCGAAGGCACAGGAGGTGCTGGGCAATGGCTGATCGTCCCCTCGAAGGTCGCGTGACGCTCGTCACCGGCGGGTCGCGCGGCATCGGCGCTGCGATCGCGCAGGAGCTCGCCGCCGCCGGTGCCAAGGTCGGCGTCAACTACACCGCCAACAAGGAGGCGGCCGACGCTGTCGTCGCCGCCATCACCGCCGCGGGCGGTACCGCCGTCGCGATCGCCGGCGACGTCAGCGATCCCGAGGCCGCCGTCGCGATGATCGACCAGACGGAGGAGCTGCTCGGCGACGACCTCTGGAACGTCGTCGCCAACGCCGGCATCACCCGCGACAACCTGATCTCGCGCATCACGGTCGAGGACTGGGATCGCGTGATCGAGGTGAACCTCGGCGGCACCTTCCACATCTGCAAGGCCGCCTCGCGCAAGCTGCTCCGCAAGAAGCGCGGCAGCATCGTCACGATGTCGAGCGTCGTCGGCCTGCACGGCAACTTCGGGCAGACCAACTACGCTGCCTCGAAGGGCGGCGTGATCGCGCTGACGAAGGCGCTGGCCAAGGAGGTCGGCTCGCGCGGCATCCGCGTCAACTGCGTGGCCCCGGGCTACATCTCCACGGAGCTCACGGACGTCCTCAGCGAGGACATCCGCGACGTGCTGCTCGGCCAGACGCCGCTTGGTCGCCTGGGCGAGCCCGAGGACATCGCACGCACCGTGCGCTTCCTGCTCTCTGACGACGCCTCGTTCATCACGGGCGCGATCCTGTCGGTCGACGGCGGGCTGGGGATGTAGCGATGCGTCGCGTTGTGATCACGGGCATGGGGACGGTGAACCCCATCGCCAACAGCATTCCGGAGTTCGACACGGCGCTGCGCGAGGGCAAGCCCGGTGGCGCGCTGATCACGAGCTTCGACGTCACTGACAGCCCGGTCAAGATCGGATGCGAGGTGAAGGGCTTCGACCCCGAGAACGTGATGGAGCGCAAGGCAGCCCGCCGCACGAGCCGCTACATCCACCTGGCGGTGGGGGCGGCGCGCGAGGCGGTCGAGTCGTCCGGCCTCGACATCCCGGCCGAGGGCGAGCGCGTCGGGGCCTCGATCGCGAGCGGCATCGGCGGCATGGACATGCAGCAGGCCGCCCACGAGCACTACTTCGAGCGCGGCATCGAGCGCTTCTCGCCGTTCTGGACGCCCGGGATCATCCCGAACATGGGCGCCGGGTACGTGTCCATGGAGTTCGGCACGCGCGGTCCGCTGGCCTCGTCGAGCACGGCTTGCGCCGCGTCGTCGATGGCGATCGGCGATGCCGTCATGTACATCCGCGGCGGCCTCGCCGACGCGATGCTGGCCGGCGGCTCCGAGTGCGGCGTCACGCCCGTCGGCATCGGTGGCTTCCACGGCATCCGCGCCTGCTCCACGCGCAACGACGATCCGGCCGGCGCCAGCCGTCCGTTCGACGCCACGCGTGACGGGATCGTGCTGGGCGAGGCGAGCACCGTGCTGGTCCTCGAGGAGCTCGAGCACGCGATCAACCGCGGGGCGAGCATCCTCGCCGAGGTCACGGGCTACGGGCTGTCGTCCGACGCGCACAACGTCACCGAGCCCGATCCGTCTGGCGAGAACCCGGCCCGCGCGCTCCGCAACGCGATCGCCGACGCGGGCCGCACGGTCGACGACATCCAGTACGTCAATGCGCACGGCACGTCCACGCCGATCGGCGATGCGTCGGAGACGCGGGTGCTGAAGAAGGTCTTCGGCGATCGCGCGCACCAGCTGCCAGTGTCCTCGACCAAGTCGATGACGGGCCATCTGCTCGGCGCGACGGGTGCGACCGAGGCTGCGATCTGCGTGCTGGCGATCCAGGGCGGCTACCTGCCGCCGACGATCAACCTGCATCATCCGGACCCCGCATGCGATCTGGACTACGTTCCGAACGTGATGCGCGAGCGGTCCATCGACATCGCCCTGTCCAACGGCTTCGGCTTCGGCGGGCACAACGCCTCGCTCGTGATCGAGCGATTCAAGGAGCAGCGCGACCTGTGACGCCCGTCGAGGTCAACGTCGAGCGCTCCGGCGGTGAGGAGGGCGGCGGCCGCCGTCATCCGAACACGTGCCCGGAGTGCCGCTCGCACTATCGCGACGACGAGCTGCGCCACGCGCAGCGGGTCTGCGCGCAGTGCGGCCATCACTTCGTCGTGGGGGCGATGGAACGCATCGACCAGCTCGTCGACCCCGGCACGTTCGTGGAGATCGGCGGCGACCTCCGCGCGGCCGACCCGCTCGCATTCGTCGACCTCAAGCCGTACACCGATCGCCTGATGGACGCCGAGCTGCAGACCGGCCTTGGCGACTCGCTCGTCGCCGGCCACGGCCGCATCGTCGGGCGCGACGCCGCGCTGGCCGTGATGGACTTCTCGTTCATGGGCGGCTCGATGGGCAGCGTCATGGGCGAGCGCTTCTGCCTGGCCGCCGATCACGCGGTCGCGTTCGGCGTGCCGCTGATCAGCGTCACCGGCTCTGGCGGCGCGCGCATGCAGGAGAACATCCTCGCGCTGATGCAGATGGCCAAGACCGTCGGTGCCGTCGATGCCCTGCGCGAGGAGGGCCTCCCGTACATCTCCGTGCTCGCGCACCCGACGACGGGTGGCGTGATCGCCTCGTTCGCGTCGCTGGGCGACATCGTCATCGCGGAGCCCGGGGCGCTGCTGTCCTTCGCCGGTCCGCGCGTGGTCGAGCAGACGACGGGCGAGAAGGTAGCGGCCGACTTCGGCCGCGCCGAGTCGAACCTGCGCCTCGGCCAGCTCGATGCCGTGGTACCGCGTCGAGAGCTGCGCGGCGAGCTCGCCAAGCTGCTCATGCTCTTCTCGCCGGCAGAGGACGAGCCAACGGGCGACAACGAGCCGCTGATGACCATTGTCGAGGGCGATGCGAATCCGATCGACAAGGTGCTCGGGCGCCTGGGACTGGGGCGGCGACGTGGTTAGGGTCAGCGACGAGGTCCGCCGCCTGCGGAAGCGCTTCGAGGCGCGCGCCGAGGAGTCCCACATCTGGGACGCCGTGCAGCTGGCGCGCAATCCCGACCGCCCGTACACGCTGGACTACGCCGAGCGGCTCTTCACGGACGCCTTCGAGCTGCGCGGCGACCGCGCGTTCTCCGATGACGAGGCGCTGATCACGCTGCTCGCCCGTTACCACGGCCAGACCGTCGTCGCGATCGGGCACCAGAAGGGCCGCGACCTCTCCGAGCGCACCCGCCGCATGTTCGGCATGCCGCATCCGGAGGGCTACCGCAAGGCGATTCGCGCCGTGGAGCTGGCCGATCGCTTCGGCTACCCGATCCTCACGTTCGTCGATACGCCGGGTGCCTACCCGGGCGTCAATGCCGAGGAGCGTGGGCAGGCCGGGATGATCGCCCGCTCGATCCTCGCGTTCTGCCAGGCCAGCGTGCCGATCGTCTCGACCGTGATCGGCGAGGGCGGCTCTGGCGGTGCGCTCGCCATCGCCGTCGGTGACCGCGTGCTGATGCAGCAGAACTCGATCTACTCGGTGATCTCGCCCGAGGGCTGTGCGGCGATCCTCTGGAAGGACTCGGGCCAGGCGCGCAAGGCGGCCTACGCCTTCCGTCCCACCGCCAACGCGTGTCTGGATCTCGGCGTGATCGATCGAATCGTCGAGGAGCCGAAGGGCGGCGCCCACGAGGATATCGACGCCGCGGCGAAGCTCCTCGACGATGCGATCCGTCAGTCGCTCCAGCAGGCCGAGATGATCCCGGCCGCCGAGCGCCGTCGCGCCCGCCGCGCCAAGTTCCGCCAGATGGGCGTGTGGGGCGTGGTCGACGAGCCGACCAACCAGGACTTCTAGCCGCTGGGCGGCGCTTCGCGCCCGCGACGGCTTAGCGAAGGCGGGCGTGGGTCGCGACGAAGGCGGGCGTGAAGAGTGCGTACTCATGACGTACGGCGGAGCCGGGCGTCAGAAGTGCGCACTCGGCACGTACGCCGTGGTGCCGGATCGCGTCGTCGGGTTGGACTGGGCGGATCAGCGTCGGGCGTACGTGCCACGTGCGCACTTCCCATGCCCGCCTGCGGCGTACATGGTTAGTACGCACGTTTCACGCCCGCCAGTCGCGTGCGTCCCTACGGCAGACGTCGCGCGCCCGCTACGAGCGGGAAGCTGCGTCCGGCGAGACCCATCGTGGCCTGCGCCGTCACCCAGACAGGCGTGATCATCGTGCCGCGCTGGTAGGCGAAGGACCCATTCGCCGCCTGCAGCCCGCCGAGATACGCGCGCGCTGCCGCATCCGATCGCCCGGCGCTGCTCAGCCCGGAGAGCACCCAGGCGGTTGACTGCGCATCAGGTGCGCTGCCGACCGACAGCGCGTACCCGCCGCGGCTCCGAAAGCGCTTCAGCGCCGAGAGCGCGCGGGTGATCACGGGATCGGTGCGTGCGATGCCCGTCGCGATCGCCGCCTGGATTCCGGTGGCAGTCAGGTTCGAATCTCCATCACCACCGGGGGAGACCGGCCAGGACCCGTCGGCGTTCTGATCGGCGAGCAGCGTCCGCTTCGCGGACGCCGGGATGGGTGCACCGGCTGCCTTCAGAGCGAGGATCCCGAACTGGTTGGTGGCGACGAGCGTCCCGATGCGGCCGCCACGCACGGCAGATGTGATCGTCTGCACGAAGTCACGCCCGCCCGCACTGCGCGGATTGCGTCCCGCCGCCACGAGCGCCAGCGTGGCCACCTCGACATCCGTGAGTACCCTCAGAGACGTGGCGTGCTTCTCGATGCACGCGGCCGGCCCGCTCGCGCTGCGCCCGGCGGCGACGAGCCCGAAGGCCACCCACGCGCTGAGGTTCACCGTCGGCGTGCCGCCGGGCTCGTGCGCGCAGCCGTTGCGATCGAGGCTGATGGCCAGATAGGCGCCGGCAGACGCCACGCTCGCCTGCGCGGGTGCGGCCAGCACCAGCAGCGCGACCAGGATGCCGAGCGTGCGGGTCACTCGCCCTCCTGCACGGGCAGCCAGCGGCCACGCATGCGGCGGGCGCTGCGGTCGAGCAGCGCGATCAGCGGCAGCCCGGCGACGCCGAGCAGGATGACGTTGGTGAGCGCGTGCACGAGGTCGAAGGGTACGGCGCGCGCGTGCACGGCGATGAACGCCGGCAGGGTCAGCGCCGGGCCGAACGCGGCCAGCTGCCAGACGTCCATGCCCGCACCGAAGACCAGTCCCCATGCTCCGCCGAACGCCATCAGCGCGATCCGGCTGCGCCGGAGCAGGGGAGCCAGCCAGCCGCCACTCGCTCCCGCCAGCCCCCACAGGAGCATCTGCCATGGCGTCCACGGACCCTGCCCAAGGAACGTGTTGGAGAGGAGCGCCGCCCCGGCACCCACGGCTGCCCCGGCGCGCGGACCGAGCGCCACGCCGGTGACGATCGCGACCGCGGTGACGGGCTGCGCACTCGGGATGGCTGCGAAGGCGATGCGCCCTGCGGTCGCGGCGGCGACGAGGACGGCGACGAGGCCGAGCTCGCGGGCGCCGCCCCGGGTGCGCTCGTAGAGGATGAGTCCGACGACGAGCGCGGCCAGGCCGCCGAGCGCGACGATCGCAGCGGCGGTCACGCGCGAACCTCTGCCTTCATGGTGCCGTCCTCCACGAGCCAGCGCTGGTCGGCGCAGGCACGTGCGAGCTCGAGGTCGTGGGTGGCCATCACCGCACAGCCGCCGCGGGCGGCATGGCCGCGCAGCGTCGTAACGAGTGCCGCGCGATGCCCGGGGTCCATGCCGCGCGTCGGCTCGTCGAGCAGTAGCACCTGGGGATCCCGGGCGCGCGCCGCGGCGCTCGCGATACGCTCGCGCTCGCCCACGGAGCAGTCGCGAGGATTGCGCGTGAGCAGGTGCTCCAAATCCAGTTCGTCGATCGCCCGCTGCGCGGGACCATGAGGGAGCCCGAGCGTCTGTGGACCGAACAGCACCTCGTCGTGGACGCTGTCGCGCAGCAGCTGCCGGCCGGGATCCTGGGGGACGAACGCCAATCGCGGCACCCGGGCCTCGGTGGGCAGATCGGTCACGTCCGCGCCGGCGATTGCAATGCGCCCGGCTGCCTTCTCCAGTCCGGCGAGCGTGCGCAGGAGCGAGCTCTTGCCCCCGCCATTGCGCCCGATCAGCGCCGCTACGCCGCCAGCTGCCAGCGTGGCATTGACGTCACGCAGCACGACGCGCTCGCCGCGCGCTGCCGAGACCCCGCGCAGCTCGAGGAGCGGGTCGCCCGCGGCGGGAAATCCGTCCAGTGGCGGGAGGGGGGCATGCGTGGGCGGTGTGCAGAGGGCGCCGTCCCGCATGCCCAGCACGCGATCGGTGAGGTGCCCGACGCGGTCGTGGCGGTGCTCGGCGATCAGGATCGCCAGCCCGCTGTCGGCGAGGCGCCGCAGCTCGCCCACCAGCTCGCAGGCCGCGTCGTCATCGAGCTGCGCCGTTGGCTCGTCGAGCAGCAGCACGGCGGGCTCGGGCGCGAGCACGGCGGCGAGCGCGACACGCTGGCGCTCACCGCTCGACAGCTGGTCGATGCGGCGATCCGCGAGGTGCTCCGACTGGATGCGGACGAGCGCCGCGCGCGCGGCGGGGAGGATCTCGTCGGCCGGCCGACCGTGGCATTGGAGGCTGAAGGCCACGTCGCGCACGGGCTCGGCCATCACGGCCTGCGTCTCGGGGTCCTGAAAGAGGAAGCCGACGCGCTGGGCGAGCTCGGCCGGCGTCGTCTCGCGCAGGTCGAGGCCGCCGACGCGGCCGTCGCCGGCGGCCTCGCCGCCGTGGACGGCGGGAGCCAGGCCGGCCAGCACGCGCAGCAGCGTCGACTTCCCGCTGCCGGACACGCCCTGCAGGAGCACGATCTCGCCGGGCTCGACGGTCAGCGATGCGCCCGCCAGGGCCCACGGGCTGTGGGCGTCGTAGCGGTAGCGCAGCTCGGTGGTGGCGATCGCGCTCACGGTCGCCACCGCAGCGCACCCGCACCGAGCACGGACAGCACCAGCACGGCGCCGGCGACGATCATGGCCGTGGAATCGAAGACGGGATCGGCGATCGGATAGATCGCGTAGGGCGCCAGTCCGGCGATCAGGGCGATGCCGACGAGGCAGCCGAGGGCTCCGACGGCCAGGCCGATGCGCTCATCCCCGGTGTACGCCGGCTCGGGCAGGCGCGTCATCGTGCCCGCGCCGTAGCCGCGCGCCACCATCGCCTCCGAGATGTCGACGCCGCGCTCCAGGCTCGATGCGACGAGCGGCTCGATCAGCACGGCACCCTGGCGGATCGCGGCTCGCCGGCCGCGCTCGGGGCCTGATCCGCGCAGGCGCAGCGCCTCGCGCAGGCCGGTCGCGTCGCGCCGCAGGGTGGGTGCCAGGCGTGCCGACAGCGCGACGGTCAGCGCCGACCGCGGCACGATGCGGCTGGCGAGCGCCTGCGTGCGGTCGGGGTCGGCGAGCCGCAGGAACGCGGAGGTGGCGAGGATCGCGGTGGCGAGCCGAAGGCCGGCGACGAGGCCGTAGAGCAGCTCCTCGCTCGTCACCTCGAAGTCGAACAGGAGGTAGTGCGGTCCGCTCATGAGCACGTGATCGCCCTCGACGGCGACGAACGGGTTGAGAAGGAAGATGAAGAGGCCGGAGATCAGGGCGACGCGCAGCATCAGGCGATGCGGCGGGGGAGCCGCATGGTGCAGCAGGAGCGCACCGATGAAGGCGGCGCCGACGATGAGCGGCTGCGACGTGCCCAGCGCGATCACGATCAGCGCGAGGGCGACGAGCAGCGGTGGCAGCGGTGCTCTCATGGCGTGCGTCCGCTGCCGCCGCGGCAGGCAATGTTGCCATCGGCGTCGAGGCAGATGGCCGTGGCGTTGCGCACGACGTCGGGGTGCTGCACGAGCACCTGCGCGGCGGCGAGAGCCGCGGACTCCGTGATGCCGGCGACGACGACCACGGGCGCGTCGGTGGCGGCGTAGCCATCGGTGGTCGCCACGATGACGGCCACGGCGCGGGGCACGCCCTGTGCCCGCCCAAGCGCGGCGTTCCAGACGCGGACGTACCCCTTGCTGTCAATCCAGGCCGTCAGGCCCGAGGCGTTCGGATCGGCGACCGCCTCGCCCCAGCGCGGGTCGCGATCCATCAGCTCGGCGCTGCCGCCCACGATTGCGCGCGGGCCGCTCGTCGCGGCGGGCTGCGCCACCTCCACGCCCGCGGTGCGCAGCGCGGTCGAGAGCGGCGGGTCGGCCGAGACGCCCTTGGTCGTGCCGTTCAATCCGCGGGTCAGCGGCATCGGCCAGCTGGCGATCACCGCTGGGACGTGCACGCGACCACTCCAGCGATGGAGGTCCCACCAGATCCGGTCGCCTGCGGCGACCTTGGTATCTGCGCCGCCGGCCGGCGCCTCGATGCCGTTGAGCCAGAAGATCCAGTCACGCGTGCCGTCGCCCTCGTCACCCGCGATGCCCGTCACGTACCGTCCGCCGTAGCTCGTCGTCACCTTGGCCACGCCGCGCGTGGCGGCGATCACCGTGCTCGGATTGCCCCGCCCGTGGGCGATGGAGGTGGACCCCCAATCTGCGGTCACGCTGACGCGAGCCCCCGGCGCGGATCGCGCCGGGGGCTGCGTCTTCGATGTGCCGCAGGCAGCGACGAGCGTCGCGACAAGCAGGAGTGCGGGGAAGACCCGCAGCATCCAGCTACTTCGAGAGGGTCTCGGAAGCGAGGATGTTGCCGCGCGCGCCGATCGAGGCCGTCCACGGGCTGGTGACGGCGACCGTCGCCTTGCCCTTGGCATCCAGGGTGACGCCCAGCAGTCCGCTCACGCTCAGTGCTACGCCGGCCGCGGGTACGGGCTTTGGGCCGCCGATCTTGACGCCGGTGAAGGTGACCGTCCCGTCGCCGTTGTCCTTGCTGGACAGCTCGTAGACGAACGGGCCGTTCTTTGCCGAGTAGTCCGTGTCGGATACCCACAGGACGCTGTCGGCCTTCTTGAGGATCACGTCAGCGGCCCCCACCTGAGCGGGATAGCCGTTGACGAACAGCTCCCAATACCCGGTCGCGGGCGCGGATACCCCTGCGATCTTCGTGATCACGGCACTCTTGTACGCGGGGTAGTAGACGGCCGTCAGCGGAGCGCCGACGTAGCCTGCAGCGGCGACCAGCTGGCCGAGAGCCGTATTGGCCTTGAGGGGATGCGCGTGGCCCTTCGAGTCCAGGTAGGCGCGGGCGCTGCCGACGGTCGTGGCCTGCGCGCCGAAGACCGTTGTGGTCTGGGCGACGACGCGGAGGGTGGCCGCGCTGGCGGCGGTGGGGATGAGGGCGGCTGCGCCAATGGCGGCCGCCACGAGGAGATGCCTCGTACGCATGATCGAACGTCCTTCTCTCGAGGATTGTCCAGACGGGACCGTCTGGTTCGGAGGCGGGTGTTCTGACTCGGATCGCGCTTCCTCGTTGCCGAGGCCGCGTGTCTGGCCTTCCCAGGTCCGGGGACCCAGTGACCGGTGCCGAAGCACCGCGACGTGCGGACGTTCCTTACAGCGGCGGGACCGTGCCGGATTCGCACCGGACTTCCCCTTCCTCCGCGCATGACGATAGCACTCGCGATGTGGCATGCTCGCGTGCATGTCTCAGCGCCTGCCCCGTCCTCGCATCGAAGGCCAGCATCTCGCGGTCGCGTGCGGCCATCCGCTCGCCGTCCAGGCGGCGCTGCGCGTCGGCGCGGCTGGCGGTAACGCGGCCGATGCGGCGGCGGCTGCTGCTGCGGCCCTCACGGTGATCCTGCCCGACGCCTGCGGTCTTGGCGGCGACCTGCTCTGCATCGTCCGCCGTCCCGATGGCACGACCTTCGCGATCAACGGCGTGGGTGCTGCTCCGGCGGCGCTGACGGCGCCGCTGCCGACCGACGGCGCGCAGGTCGTGGCCGTGCCCGGCTTCGTGGCGGGCATCTGCGATCTGATCGAGCAGGCCGGCACGCTCACGCGCGCCGAGGTGCTGGCGCCCGCGCTCGAGCTGGCCGAGCACGGCGTGGCGATCACCCGTGACACCCAGGACGCGCTCGTCGAGATGGCGCCGCGCCTGACGCGCGGCGGCGCCGACGACTCGCCGTGGGTGCGTGCCCGCCCGCAGGGCGTCGGCACGATCGTGCGCCTGCCCGAGACCGCAGCCACGCTGCGCGCGATCATCGACGGTGGTCCGCAGGCGTTCTACACCGGCCCGATCGCCGAGGCGATCGTCCGCGCAATCGCGCGCGAGGACGGCGTCATGACCCTCGACGACCTCGCCACGCACGCGTCGGTGATCCGCGAGCCGGTCGCCACCGACTATCGCGGCGTCACCGTGCTGGCCCAGCCGCCGTCGTCGCAGGCCATGCTCCTGCCGATGGCGCTGCGCCGCCTCGCTACCGAGGCCCCGTCCGACGCGTCGCCCACGGCTCATCACCTCGCGATCGAGGCGATGGCGGGCGCCTTCGCCTTCCGTGACCGCATCACCCAGCCGGGCGCCGATGCCGAGCTGATGGCGCTGGCCGACACGATCGAGCTCGCCGAGCGCGCCAGCCGTGCCGATCACGCTCAGGGCTACAACCACACGACCTCGGTGACGGTCGCTGACCGCGATGGCACCGTCGTCTCGATGCTGGTCAGCGTCTTCGACAGCTTCGGCAGCGCGACGTGGGTGCCGGAGGGCGGCCTCTTCCTCAACGACCGCCTGCTCTCGTTCTCGCGCGACATGGCGTCGCCGAACGCGCCAGCGGGCGGCAAGCGCCCGGTGCACACGCTGTCGCCCGCGATGCTGATCGACGGCGACCGCATCGTCGGCATCTCCACGCCGAGCGCCGACGGTCAGGTCCAGGCGCTCCTGCAGGTGATCCTCGCGCACCTCGACGAGGGCGAGGACATGGGCCTCGCGATCGAGCGTCCGCGCTGGCGCATCACCGACGGCGAGCTCCACATCGAGGATGACCTCGACCCGGCGCTCGCCGACGCACTGCGCGCGCTCGGACACGAGGTCGTCCTCTCCGAGTCGGGCGGCGGCCTCTTCGGCAGCGTCGTCGCCGCGGAGCTCAATGGTGCGACCGGCCTCGTCTCCGCCTGGGCAGACCCTCGGCGCGAGTCGTGGGCTGGCGCCTGGTAGCTCGTCTTAGCCGGTGACGCGGCTCGGTGTCGTTGCCGGGTGGTGGGTGATGGTGCGGGGCAGTGTCACGGTC
>JBPCSK010000227.1:0-3996 GCA_051007275.1 Gaiellales bacterium
ATGTTCAGCACCCAGATGAAGACGAACAGCGATGCGACGTACGGGAACCAGCGCACGAACGCGACCTTCGGCAGCGTGGCCTGCCCGATGTTCGACTCGGAGTAGGTGTAGAGCACCTCGACGACGCTCTGGGTCCGCTTCGGATCGGTGCGCAGGCCGCCGCGAACGATCCACAGCGTCAGCACCACGGCGATCAGCACGGCGAGCCAGAGGTACACGACGGCCTTCGAGATGCCGATCTCGAGCGGGCCGATCGAGAACGACGCCCAGTAGGTGTTGATGAACTCCTCGACCGGCTTGAACTCGCTCTCCGAGCCGAACGCGGCCAGCGGGAACACCAGGAGACCCACGAGGGTCAGAAGGGTCAGGCTGAGTCGTCGGCGGATCAAGCGGTTCCTCCAGAGGCCGGCACGGTTACCGGATTCTCATCGCGGGACAGGACGTGGCTGGCCGAACGGCCCGCCATGTCGAAGGTAAAGTAAACCAAGAAGGCTCCGGCGGCGGCGATCGCCAGCTCGCGCTCGCCCGACCAGGCGATCACGAACAGCGTCGCGAAGATCAGCCAGGCGCGCACGATCAGGCTGATGCCGATCATCCCGACGATCGTGACCTGCGAGCGGCCCTTGCCGATGCGCTCGAAGGCGAGGGCGACCACGATGTTGAGGGCGAGCAGCCCGGCGCTCAGCGCCCAGGCGTCGTAGCCCCAGCCGGCGATCAGGAAGATCGGCAGCGCGACGAGGCACGGCACGACGGCGACGAAGCGCAGGGCGACGATGGCGGCGTGGCGGGAGGTCGTGGTCATCAGCGTGGCTTGAAGTACTTGAGGTAGAGCAGGTAGAACCCGAGCACGAGTCCGATGCTCGAGCCGATCATGATCGCCGGCGCGAGCCGGTCGATCAGGAGACCGACGGCAACGCCGATCCCCGCACCGACCAGGATCCCGGCGATCACCACCATGCCGGCTCCGAGTCCCGAGGCGTCTGCCCCACCGTTGGTTCCCGATCCGGTGATGCTGAGCTCCGGTTTCCTGTTCGCAGTCGGTTGCCCGACCGCACGGAAACCTAGCAGGGGGTGTGCGCGACAGGCAGGACGTCAGCGGGCGTCGTGCGTGACGCGCCCATCCATCATGGTCATCACGACGGGGACATCGTGGATCGCGTGGGGCTCCACCCGGAACAGATCTTCGCCGAGCACGACGAGATCGGCGGCCTTGCCCGCCTCGAGCGATCCGATCCGGTCGTCGAGCATCAGCTGCCGCGCGCCGTTGAGCGTGTACCCGCGCAGCGCATCGTGGAGCCCGATGCGCTGGCGCGGCACGAGCGGCTCGTCGTCGGGGAAGCCGGGCCGCTGGCGTGTGACGAGCGCTTCCAGCTGGAGGAGCGGTGGGATCTCCGCGATCGTCACCCCGGGGATGTCGGAGCCGTAGGTCACGATCGCGCCGGAGCGCACGAGGTCGCCGTACGGGAACAGCCGCTCCTCGACACGCGCAGCGCCGAGCGCGTCGCGGTAGATGTCGGCATACAGGCCGTTGTAGTTCGTGCCCCAGAGTGGCGTGCAGTTGGCGATCAGCCCGAGATCCGCGTAGCGGGGCAGGTCATCGGGATGCACCATCGAGTTGTGCGCGATCGTGTGGCGCAGCGTGCCGCGGCCATGGCGGGCGAAGACCCGCTCGAACGCGTCGAGCACCGTCCGGACCGAACCGTCCGCGTCGACGTGGATGTGGGTCGGGAAGCCGGCCAGGTGCGCGGCCTCGATCATGCGCTCGGTGTGCTCCGGCGTGAGTGACGTACGCCCGCAGCCGAAGCTGGCTGCGTGGCCGCAGAGGGGCTCGAGCACCAGCGCGCCGCCGCTCATGAACGTCCCGTCCACGAAGATCTTGAGGATGTCGATCGACAGGTGCGGCGAGCGCAGACGCGCGTGCCAGTCCCGCAGGACCGCGACCTGTTCGGCCGGATCGTCGGCCTCGAAGCGCGTCCAGTGGGTGCCGACGATGCGAACGTCGAGCTCGCCGCGCAGGTCGCGCGCCACCAGGTCGGCATAGACCGGCTCGGCGTCGGCACCGCGCGGGCCGACGAACACTCCGGCCTCCATGTAGGAGGTGATGCCCCACGATGGCGCGGGGTCGAGCGTCAGGCGTTGCGATTCGCGCACGCTCTGTGCGCCGAAGATCCCCAGCGGCCCGGCCATGAGCAGCGTCGGCGCACCCTCGACGACGTGCCCCGTCGGCGTGCCATCCGGATCGCGCACCCAGTACTGCTTGCCGGGATCAGGGTCGGGGGTTGCCGCCGACACGCCGCACAGCGCGAGCGCCGCCGAGTTCGCCCAGGCGTCGTGGCTATCAGCCGAGAAGATGAACCCCGGCCGGTCGCCCGTGACGGCGTCGAGTTGCTCGCGCCGCGGGCTGCCGTTGGGGAAGGAGGCGGGCATCCAGCCGTGGCCGCGCACGACCGCCGCGTCCGGATTGGCCGCGATCCAGTCGGCGAGCCTCCGCTGGATCCCCTCCACGTCGTCGATCCCGCTGAGGTCGCAGCCGACCTTCGCGGTGCCCATCATCGCCAGGTGGTTGTGCGCCTCGATGAATCCCGGTAGGCACATGCCCCCGGCGAGGTCCAGCCGCTCTGCGCCCGGCTCGAGGTGGGACTCGGCACCGGCCAGCGGACCCACGTAGGCGATGTCGGTGCCACGCACCACGACGGCCTGCGCCCAGGGCTGCGCCGCATCACCCGTCCAGATCGAACCGCCATGGAGCAGAAGCGAGGCCATGCGCGGACGCTACATCCTGGCGAACGGCCGCGGCAGCGGCGCCTCGTCGGGCGCGTCCGCCTTGCGCAGCAGCCCGACCTTGCGCAGGTGCCCGTACTTGAGGATCTCCAGCGCGACGACGACGTAGTACGTCACGGCCAGCGCGAGCAGACCGAAGATGGTCAGCCCGATCGTCGGCCAGAGGTTCCACGTGCCCTCGGTGCGGTAGGGGAACAGGCGGATCGCGAGGGCGAACGCGGCGAGCACGCCCGACCACGCGTAGAGCAATCCCACCGCCTGGCGCTGCGTGAAGCCGACCCGCAGGAGCCGGTGATGGAAGTGGTTGCGATCCGCGCTGGCGATGGATTGCCCAGCCTTGAGCCGCTTGAGGATCACGAAGGAGGTGTCGAGGATCGGCACGAGCAGCACGACCAGCGGGAAGACGAGCGCGAGGGCGGCCGCGGTCTTCATCACGCCCTGGACCGAGACGCACGCGAGCAGGAAGCCGAGCACGAGCGCACCGGAGTCGCCCATGAACACCTTGGCCGGATTGAAGTTCCACGGCAGGAATCCGAGGCAGGCGCCGGCGATCGCGGCGGCCATCACCCCGGCCGAGATGCGACCGAGCGAGAGTGCGAGGATCGCGAACGTGATCGCGCTGATCGCACACACCCCTGCTGCGAGCCCGTCCATGCCGTCGGCGAGGTTCACGACGTTCGCGACCGCGACGATGAAGAGGATCGTCAGCGGGTACGCGAGGACGCCGAAGGACACCGTGCTCGGCGTGATGAACGGGATCGTGATCGAGTCGATCGTCATCCCGTGCGCCACCGGGATCGCCGCGCAGGCGATCTGCCCGATCAGCTTCGGCAGCGGCGGGATGCCGAAGCGGTCGTCGAGCGCGCCGAGCAGGCAGATCAGCGCGGCGCCGAGCAGGATGAACTCGTAGCGCGCGTCCACGTCGACGTTCGGCAGGACGGCCGCGAGGATGCCGAGGAACATCGCGACGCCGCCGAGCAGCGGGATCGGACGGTCGTGGATCCGGCGACCGCCCGGCTTGTCCACTACGCCGAGCCGCCAGGCCAGGCGCATCATCACGGGCGTCAGCGCAAACGCGACGACGACCGCGATCAGCAGCGCGTAGATCGCCGATGGCGCGAGGACCCAGCGGGAGAAGGCGTCGGGCACCACGGTCTCAGGGTACCGGGCGGACATCACACCCGCGCGGATGTCATGGCCGCCCTTCACCGAGGT
>JBPCSK010000228.1:0-1610 GCA_051007275.1 Gaiellales bacterium
GGCTCCTGTTCCCCATGCTGTTCTTCGCCGCGTTCGCCGGCGGGCTGTCGGACCTCAATCGCATCCCGGGCTTCGACTACGCACCGGGCTACACGTCGTTTCAGTACGTGTTCGTGCTCTTCCAGTCCTCGATGTTCGGCGGGATCTTCGTCGGCTTCGCCGTGGCGCGCGACTTCGAGAACGGCTTCGCCCGGCGCCTGATGCTCGGTGCGCCCCACCGCTCGGCGATCCTCTGCGGGTACGCGTTCGCCGCGATGATCCGCGCCGCGTTCACCATCGTCTTCGTGACAATCGTCGCGCTGCTGGCGGGTATCGACATCATGGGCTCGCCCGCGCAGATCGTCCTGCTGTACCTGCTCGCGCTGCTGTCGAACATCCTCGGCTCGCTGTGGGCGCTCGGCATCGCCTTCCGCTTCCAGTCGCTCAGCGTCACGCCGTTCATGCAGATCCCGCTCTTCATCCTGCTGTTCCTCGCACCGGTCTACGTGCCGCTGCAGCTCCTCAGCGGGTGGATCCGTCACGTCGCCGACGTCAACCCCGCGACCTTCCTGCTCGAGGGCGGTCGCGCACTGCTGGCCGGCTCGCCCGGTCCGATCCTCGCGGCCTGGCTCGTGGTGATCATCGGCGGCATCGTGCTCGGCGTCTGGTCGCTGACGGGCCTGCGCGCGGCCGAGACGCGTTAGTCCACACTTGACCGCATGCTGACGCCGAAGGGAGTGCCGCGCCGCCAACTGCTCGCCGGCGCGATTGGCGGCGTCCTCGAGTGGTACGACTTCTCCGTCTTCGGCGCGCTGACGGTCGTCCTCGCCCGAGTCTTCTTTCCCGGCCAGGATCAGGTCACCGCGGTGCTCGCGACCTTCGCCGTCTTCGGCGTCGGGTTTCTCGCCCGACCACTCGGCGCGATCATCTTCGGCGCCTACGGCGACCGGCTCGGGCGACGACGCGCACTCACGCTCACGATCCTGCTGATGGCCGGTCCGACGACGCTGATGGCGGTCCTCCCAACGCCGGCCTCGATCGGCATCTGGGCAACCGTGCTGCTGATCGCCCTGCGCTTTGTCCAAGGTCTCTCCGCCGGTGGCGAGGTGGCGGGCGGCTACACGTTCCTCTCCGAGCAGGCGCAGCCCGGACACTACGCACGCACCATCAACTGGTCGGGCTGGGTCACCTACGTCGGCATCGCGCTTGGCGCCGCGGTCGGCGCCGCGATCACGGGGCTGCTGCCGATGGACGCCGTGCTGAGCTGGGGCTGGCGCCTCGCGTTCGCCCTCAACCTCGTCCTGCTGGTCGTCGCCGTCGTCCTGCGCCGCGGACTGATCGAGACGCCGGAGTTCGAGCGCCTGCAGGCCACGGGCGCCACGTCTGCCAACACGGTGCGCGAGGCGTTACGCGCAGTGCCTCGCCAGATGATCGCCGGGCTCACGTCCGCGTCGTTCGCATCCGTCGGCATCTACTTCATCACCGCCTTCATGCCGGCCTTCCTCGCCATGGAGCAGATGCTCACGCTCGCCCAGGCCCTGTGCGTGACGCTGTTCGACATCGGCGTCATCATCGTGTTCTGCTTCGTCGGCGCCCACCTCGCGGATCGTCGCGGCGCGCGCCTGACCGCC
>JBPCSK010000229.1:0-3659 GCA_051007275.1 Gaiellales bacterium
ATGCACCGCATCGTCATGCGCGCGCCCGAGTTCGCCGAGGGGCAGACGTGCGCCGGTCTCGTCGAGGGCGCGTGGGCCGACGCCTGTGCGGCGCTTGCCGCCGAGCCCGTCACCGCCGCGCCTGCTGCCGCCGGTGGCGTCACGATTCCGCGGCACGTGCCCGTCGAGGTCGAGGGTCGTCGCTACGACGTCGTGCTGCGCCTGCCGGCCTCGGCCGGTGCCGTGGAGGCGCGTGAGCGCATCCGCGCCCGCATGGCGGGTGGCGCCGGTGCGGCTGCCGAAGGGGCGATCGTCTCACCGATGCAGGGCACGGTCCTTCAGCTCGAGGTCGCCGAGGGCGATCACGTCGAGGCTGGTCAGGTCGTGGCCGTCGTCGAGGCAATGAAGATGGAGAACGAGGTGCAGTCGCTGCACGCCGGCACCGTCGTGGCCGTCCATGCGCAGGCCGGGCAGGCCGTGCAGGCGGGCCAGACGCTGATCGAGCTCGAGGGCGAGTAGCGCCCCCGCGGTGGGGCGCGTCACCCACCCTGCCCGTTCGTCCGCTTTCGGGCGTGAACGTTCTCTATAGTCCCGCCCAATGGCGCAGAACGACACAACGGTATGGGACGACGAGCCCATGTACGTCCGCGACGCCGTCTTCCAGCCGATCGAGACGCCGACGGCGGTCGATGAGGTCGCGCGGCGCATCCGCCAGGCGATCGTCCTCGGCGTGCTGCGCGACGGCGATCGCCTGCCGGCCGAGACCGAGCTGGCCAAGCGCATCGGCGTCGGCGTGATGACCGTCCGCGCCGCGCTCAGCGAGCTGCGCGCCGATGGCCTGCTCGAGACGCACCGCGGGCGCCTTGGCGGCTCGTTCGTCGCGTCGAGTGACAAGGCGATCCTGTCGGGCGTCACCTCGACCGATCCGACGAACCTGCGCCAGCAGGCCGAGATCCTCGGCGGGCTCGAGGCGCAGGCCGCGCGCCTCGCCGCCGCGCTCGTCACCGACGAGGAGATCGAGATCCTCGGCGAGCTCACCGCCGAGATGGAGCAGCCCCACAGCACGGGCGAGGTCGGCGTCCTCAACAACCGCTTTCACCTGATGATCGCCGCGGCCTCCGGCAATCGGGAGCTCGTCTCCCTGATCAGCCAGCGCCGCGCCGAGCTCTACTCGGCGGCCTACGCCCTGTCCGGCGTGCAGCTGCCGCTGCTGCTCGACAGCGACGCCCACCCCGGCATCGTTGAGGCCCTCGCGGCGCGCGACGGCGAGCTCGCCAGCGCGCGCATGTGGGAGCACCATCGCGTGACGATGGACGGCGTGCTCGACGCGATGTGAGGCGGGGCTCGGCCCCTCCTCACATCGCGTCGAGTTCGGATGTCTCAAAGGGGTCAGACCCTTCTGGGACATTCCGTCACGCATGCTGGATGAGATGGCGACGCTGTATGACCCAGACGGGTCTGACCCCTTTGAGACATCCGAACCTATCGTGCGAACACGTGGCAGCACATGCCGCCTCACCAGTCGCCAATCGCCACGAGGTACGTCCCCAACACCCCGCCCCCCCGCGCTATCGTGCCGGGGATGCCTACGCTCCCCAGTGATTTCCCGCCTCCGTACGACCCTGCGGCCGCTGTAGACGCTCCGAACGCGCCGATCGACCTCCAGATCCCCACCGGGGTCTGCATCGTCGGGGGTGGCGCGGCCGGCCTCGCGTGCGCCGTCAAGCTCGGCCAGCTGCTGGCTGAGGACCCCGAGATCCTCGAGCAGCTCGGCGAGGTGCCGATCGTCGTGATCGAGAAGGGCAAGGCCGTCGGCAGCCACTCGCTGTCCGGCGCGATGATCAATCCGCAGCCGCTGCGCGACCTCTTCCCGGACCTGACCGACGATCAGCTGCCGACGTACGGCGCGGTCAACAAGGAGTCGGTCTACTTCATGACGTCGCGCAAGCGCGCGATCAAGCTACCGACGCCGCCGGAGTTCAAGAATCACGGCAACCACGCGATCTCGCTGTCGACGCTCAACAAGTTTCTCGCCGAGCAGGCCGAGGCGCTCGGCGCCTACGTGCTGCCCGAGACCGATGCGCAGACGCTGCTCGTCGAGAACGGCGCCGTGCGCGGCATCCGCACCGGCGTGAAGGGCCTCGACAAGGACGGCAACGAGAAGCCGGGCGCCGCACCCGCGACCGAGGTGCACGCGCAGGTCACCGTGCTCGCCGAGGGTGCGCAGGGCAAGCTGCGCGAGGCGGCGATGACGGCGTTCGACGTCTCGAGCCCGTTCCCGCAGGTCTACGCGCTCGGCGTGAAGGAGCTGTGGAAGGTCCCCAAGGGTCTCGACCGCATCATCCACACGCTCGGCTGGCCGCTCCGCGGCGCTGCGCGCTACCGCGAGTTCGGCGGCTCCTGGATCTACCCGATGGGTCCCGACCTCGTCTCGATGGGCATGGTCGTCGGCCTCGACTGGGCCGACTCGACGCTCAGCGTCCACGACCTGCTGCAGGAGCTGAAGCTCCATCCGCTCGTGCGCAAGGTGCTCGAGGGCGGCGAGCGCGTCGAGTGGGGCGCGAAGATCATCCCCGAGGGTGGCTACTACGCGATCCCCGACCAGCTGACGCTGCCGGGCGCGCTGTTCGTCGGCGACTCGGCCGGGTTCGTCAACGTGCCGCGTCTCAAGGGCGTCCACTACGCGATCCAGTCCGGCATCCTCGCCGCGCAGGCGATCCACGCCGCGCTCAAGGCGGGGCACGACGTCACGCAGCCTGGTGCGCTGGCGGCGTACGACTCCGCCGTGCGCGAGGGCACGATCGGCAAGGACCTGTGGGAGGTGCGCAACTCGCGCCAGCAGTTCCAGCGCGGACTGATCGGCGGCGGCGCGGTCGCCCCCCTGATCACGCTCACCAAGGGGCGCTTCCCCGGCGGCGCGGCGGCGTTCGAGGCCGACAGCCACCACGAGGTGGAGAACCTCAAGAGCGTCTACACGGAGCCGGACGGCACCTACACGTTCGACAAGCTGTCGAGCGTGTTCCTGTCCGGCAACAAGACCCGTGACGACCAGCCGAACCACATCCGCATTCACGAGCCGCGCGTCCCGAAGGACCTCGCGGATGCGTGGGTCAACATGTGCCCGGCCAAGGTGTACGAGGTGATCGAGGGCTCCGAGTCCGGCGACGGCCTCGTGCGCGTGCACATGGACCCGTCGAACTGCGTCCAGTGCGGCGCGATCACCGCCAAGGGCGGCCGCTTCACGCCGCCCGAGGGCGGCAGCGGTCCCGAATACCAGAAGATGTAACGAGGAGCCCGACGATGGATCTCTACGAGCACCAGGGCAAGGAGCTGTTCGCGAAGGCGGGCATTCCCGTCGCCGATGGTCATGTTGCGTACACGGTTGATGAGGCCCGCGCGGCCGCCGAGCAGCTGGGCGGCGTCGTGGTCGTCAAGAGCCAGGTCCTGACCGGCGGGCGCGGCAAGGCCGGTGGCGTCAAGGTCGTCAAGGACCCGGCGGCGGCGGCCGAGGCGGCCGAGGCGATTCTCGGCCTCGACATCAACGGGCACGTCACGCGCCGGCTCTACGTCGAGGCGGGCGTGAAGATCGCCAAGGAGTACTACTTCTCGGTCACGTTCGACCGCTCGGCCAAGATGCCGCTCCTGATGCTCACGACGATGGGCGGCATGGACGTCGAGGA
>JBPCSK010000230.1:0-5000 GCA_051007275.1 Gaiellales bacterium
ACCCAGTCGGCGGGGATCACCTGCTCGCCGGCGACGATGCCGCCGTCGAGGTGGGCGAGGCCGTAGCGGGCAATGTCGCGCAGCGTCGCCGTCATGCCGCCGCCGGCGAACGGGAACCCGCCGACGTCGATCACCATCGCGGCATCGTGCTCCGCGCCGATGCGGGACCAGACGTCCTCGGAGACCAGGTCGAGGTACGAGCGGCTGGTGGCCACTTCGAGGATGCGACCGGCGACGCACGTGAGCGGCGTGCGGTACTCGAAGTGGTCGCCATGGGGATACGCCTGGCCCAGCTCGCGAAACAGGCCGAGCACGCCAAGCGGTTCCGCCTCCCCAAGGGGCATGGTGCCGCTCTGACGGAAGAAGCGCATGAGGTCGGATTCCTGTCCCGGTTCGACCAGCTCGTCATGCACCTCGGAGAACGCGGTGCCGGCGGTCATGTCGATCACCTGCCCGACGGTGGCGTCCTCCACGCTGGTGCCGATGAACTCCGGCGCGATGTCGCCCACGCGATCGTCGAGGCGCAGCGCGCCGCGGCCGATCGCGATGCCGAGCACCGTGGCCGTCACCGACTTGGTGACGCTCGCGAGCAGATGCTGCGTGTCGGGCTGCAGGCCATTGAGGTAGCGCTCGTAGATGATCGTGCCGTCCTTGATCACGATCAGCCCCTCGGTGAATGACGTCTCGAGGTGCTGGCCGAGCGTGACCCGGGCGCCGGCACGGTCAACGAGCTCGAGGTGGTCGAGCTCCACGAGGTCGACCGGGAGCTCGTGCACAGGACCGGTGCCGCGGCTGATGGGCGCGAGCGAGCGAAACTCGGCGAGCCGCTGGGCCGAGCGCGTGCCGTGCATGTCCCACAGCCAGTTTTCGACCGTCAGTTCTGTCTGCCCGTTCATTGAGGAGAAAGTATGCAGGACCGTCCCAACGGCGCCGATGGCGATACGATGCCGGCATGTCGCGCTCGCTCGCCCTGCGGATCGGTATCGCCCTCGCGCTCCTGCTCGGGATCGTCGCGGGCACGAGCATGCTGACCCGCACGACGACGGCGGGAGCCGACCCGCGGACCACGCCGCCCTGCAAGGCCTGTGAGGGGTACGCGACGGGCCAGCCGCTGCAGACGCCGAACGCGGTGTCGTCCGTGAATGGGGTGCTCGATTACACCCTCACCGCGGGCATGAGCACGTTCGATCTCGGCGGCCGCACGGTGCGCAGCGAGGTCTACGACGGGCAGTTCCCCGGCACGACGCTGGTCGTCAACCCGGGCGACACGATGAACATCCTGCTGCGCAATCGCATGAAGCCGCGCTACCTGCCGTACGGTGCCTCGTCGCAGAACCCCCCACCGCAGTTCCCGGGTCAGCCGTACGCCGGCTTCCCGCAGCGCCTCGGCAACATCACCAACCTCCACGTGCACGGCATGCACGTCTCGCCGCTCCCGCCGTCCGACGACGTGCTGCTGGATGTCCCGCCTGGCGGCCAGTTCCAGTACCGCTACGCGCTGCCTGCGAACCATCCTGCCGGTCTGTTCTGGTACCACCCGCACGGGCACCACTACACCGACATGCAGGTCGGCGAGGGGCAGGCTGGCGCGATCATCGTGAAGGGCGGCCTCGACAACGTGCCCGGCGTGAAGGGCCTGGTCGACCGGCTGATGGTCTTCCAGAACGTCACGGTGCGCAACGGCGTCGTCGCCAGCTCCCAGTACCTGACGCCGGAGCACCGGCTGATCACCATCAACGGCCAGGTGCAGCCGCGCGTCGACATCCATCCGGGTGAGACCCAGCGCTGGCGCATCCTCAACGCCTCGTACGAGCGCTTCCTCAAGATCCTGCCGATGGGCGGCGCCCGCTACTGGCAGCTGTCGTCCGACGCAGCCACGTTTGCCCACCCGAAGCAGATCGGCGAGATCTGGCTGGCACCCGGACAGCGCATGGAGGTGCTCGTGCAGGCCGGCCAGACACCTGGCTCGTTCCCGCTGATCCAGGCCGCGTTCAACCAGCGGCCGACGCCGTACGGCAAGCAGCCGCGCGTGCAGGTTGCCTCGCTCAACGTGACCGGCGACGCGCAG
This sequence comes from Gaiellales bacterium, assembly GCA_051007275.1. Taxonomy (GTDB): domain Bacteria; phylum Actinomycetota; class Thermoleophilia; order Gaiellales; family F1-60-MAGs149; genus F1-60-MAGs149. The sequence goes on from JBPCSK010000230.1 coordinate 2,069, forward strand.
ACGCCGGAGCAGATCCCGGCCAACCTCCTGCCCGAGCGCGACCTCCGCGGTCCCAACGTGAGAATCGCGGCGCGTCACACGATCCGCATGACGCAGGCGCCGCCGAAGTTCTTCATCGATGACGCGCTGTTCCACGAACACGATGGCATGGCCGGACCGACGTTCGTGGCCAGCCTCAACACGGTCGAGGAGTGGAAGATCGCCAACGACTCACCGGAGTGGCACAACTTCCACCTGCACGTCGACGACTACCAGATCGTCCGTGCGGACGGCAAGGCGCTCAAGGGAGAGCCGCAGTGGGCCGACTCCGTTGCGATCGCGCCGGGCAAGACGATCACGATCCGCATCCCGTTCGCCGACTACCCCGGCACGTTCGTCTTCCACTGCCACGTGCTCGTGCACGAGGATCACGGCATGATGGCGATCGTCAAGGTCGTCGACCGCGGCCAGCCGCCGCTCGTCGTGCCCACGACCGCGCCGTAGCCCGAGCGACAGCTCGTGGGCGTGAGCAGTGCGCGAGGTGGGTGTGAATCGTGCGTGAGGCTGGCGTGAACAGTGCCCGAGGCGGGCGTGAACAGTGCCCGAGGCGGGCGTGAACAGTGCGTACTCATGGCGTACGCGGCGCCAGCCGCGGGCGCCAGAAGTGCGCACTGGGCACGTACGCCGGGTGGTAGATACAGGTGCTGGGATGCTGCAGCGCGGGATCAGGTTCGGGCGTACGTGCCACGTGCGCACTTCCCATGCCCGCCTGCGGCGTACATGATTAGTACGCACGTTTCACGCCCGCCGCGCGCCCTTCAGGTGTACCTCAGGAGCACGCGCTGTTCACGCCCGCCACCCACGTCTCGGACTCAGAGGCTGCAGACCTAGAGCGCGTCGGCGAAGCGGCGAATGCGCCGCGCGGCCTCGACCAGCAGGTCGTCGTCCATGCCGAGCGAGATGCGCACGTGCCCGGCGCCGGACGGTCCGAACGTGTGCGTGGGCAGGACGGCAACCTTCTCCTCGTCCAGCAGGCGCATGGCGAACGCCTCGGCGTCGAGGCCAGTCGGGCGGATGTCGATCATCACGAACATGCCGGCCTCGGGACGGCGCGGCGAGATCGTGGCAGCACCTTCGAGCTCGGCCATGATCAGGTCGAGGCGACGCAGGTACTTGGCGCGCTCAGCACGGGGGAATGCGCCATCGTCGGACAGCGCGACGGCGCCGGCGTCCTGGATGAACTGCACACAGCCGAAGAGCATCGCCTCGAGGAGCACGGCAGCGCGGGCGCCGACGGCGGCGGGCCCAACGGCCCAGCCGTGACGGAAGCCGGTCATGGCATAGGACTTCGAGAGCGTCCCGAGCGCGATCGTGCGGTCCTCATGCCCTTCGAGCGCGAGGATGCTCGTGAACGCCCCCGCATAGACGAACTCGTTGTAGACCTCGTCCGCGACCAGCCACATGTCGTGCTCGCGGCAGAGGTCGGCGATGGCGGTCAGCTCGTCGCGCGTGAGCACGGCGCCGGTCGGATTGTGCGGATTGGTGATCACCATCGCCCGCGTGCGCTGCGTGATCGCCGCGCGCAGCTCGTCGATGGAGGGGTGGAAGCCATGCTCCGGCTTGAGTGCGATGTGCCCGACCTCGACGCCGGTGGCGCCGAGCACCTGCGTGTACGGCGCGTAGAACGGCTCGGGCACGATCAGCCCATCGCCGGGGCCGACGATCGTCATCAGCATCCCGAACAGCGCGGTCTGCGCGCCTGGGAAGAAGTTGACCATGTCGGGCGTGATCTCCCGGTGCGCCTGCTTCGACGTGTATCCGCAGATCGCCTCGATCACGTTGTCTTCGCCGCGCGCGTTCGAGTAGCGCGTGCGCCCGCGCGCGATCGACGCCTCGATCTCGGCGAGCACGGCGGGCGGCGGCGGCGAGTCGGGCTCGCCGATCGAGAGGATGATCACGTCCTCGCCCGCAGCCTTGCGCTTGGCGGCGATCGTGTGGACCTTCCACGCCGGGTCCGGCTCGTCGGACAGGCGGAGGGAGAGGGCGGAGTAGTGGGGGAACTCGCTCACGTGCACGCACGATACCGGGGGTGGCATGGCGCACTCGGCGGTGGATGTCCCAAAGGGGTCAGACCCTTTTGGGACATCCGTGCAGTGTTCGGCAGACCGACAGCGCCCCTGATGTCCCAAAAGGGTCTGACCCCTTTGGGACATCCGGCTTTCGAGGCGCGCCTCGGGTAAGGCGAAGAAGGGGCTAGAGCCCCTTCTTCGCCTTATCGAGGCGGCGGCGGAGGTTGGGATCGAGCTCAACCTTGCGCAGGCGGACGGCGTCGGGGGTGACCTCGACGCACTCGTCCTCGGCGATGAACTCGAGCGCCTGCTCGAGCGACAGGTGGCGCGGCGGCGTCAGGCGCACGAGCTCCTCGGCGGAGGCGGCGCGCATGTTCGTCAGCTTCTTCTCGCGCGTCGGATTGATCTCCATGTCGTCGCTGCGGGCGTTGAGGCCGATGATCATGCCGTTGTAGACGTCGATGCCCGGCTCGATGAACAGCTCGCCGCGCTCCTGCAGCGTCATCAGCGCGTGCTCGGTGGCGACGCCCTGGCGGTCGGCGATCAGCGAGCCGTTCTGGCGCGAGCGGATCTCACCGTGCCACGGCTCGAAGCCCTCGAGGACGTGGTGCAGCTGGCCGGTGCCGCGGGTCTCGGTCAGGAACTCGGTGCGGAAGCCGATCAGGCCGCGGGCGGGGACGATCTCCTCGATGCGGACCCAGCCGGCGCCGTGGTTGACCATCTGCTCCATGCGGCCCTTGCGGATGCCGAGCATCTGGATGACGACGCCGGAGTACTCCTCGGGCACGTCGATCGCGAGGCGCTCCATCGGCTCGTGGCGCTTGCCGTCGATCATGCGCGTGACGACCTGCGGCTTGCCGACGGTCAGCTCGAATCCCTCGCGC
>JBPCSK010000231.1:0-1135 GCA_051007275.1 Gaiellales bacterium
TCGCCGAACCGTCTGAAAGCGTCGTCACGTCGTAGACATCCACAATCCTACCCGGACCCCGACTGATCGGCACCTGCCACGCGTACGCACCGCCTCGATCGCGCTTGGCAACGAAGACTGGTCCAGTGTTGCCATCCACAGGCAGTGCCGGAGCACGCAGTCCAAACGCCCCTCCCGCACCGTCGCCCCTCACCGACACCGCGACGATCGCGGAACCATCCGGCAGCATCGCGGCGGCGACCTCACTAGTGGGAACCGACACGCTCCCCGTCGCGATTCCAACCGCGCCGCCCGTAAACTGCGGCGCCGCCTGCGCCGGCAGCGCGACGGCGAGCACGCTCGCGGTGGCAACGGCGAGCACGAGCAGGCGCCGCGCGCCGCTGAAGCGAATCCAATTGGGCATGGCGCCACGGTATCACCGTTACGGCGTCAACTGAAATGTTCGTCAGCCGACCTATCCGCAGGCACGGCTCGCACGAGAGACGGTCAACGCTCCTCGGCGGGAATCGCCCGCCGGATCGCCGCGAGTGCCTGCTCGAGCGCCGCCGGATCGCCGCCGCTCCGGCCCAGCTCGACGCCGGCGAGGAACGTCGCGATCGGCGCGGCCGGGCGCACCACGCCGTGGGCGGCATCAGCAGCCAGCGACAGCAGTGCCTCGACGGTGCCCGGATCGCCCACCCAGGCCAGGCGCTCGTCGCCCATGGCCGCCACCGCGCGGCCTGCGAATGCCTCGACGTCCTCCATGCCAGCCTCCTGTCGGCGGATTCTCGCCCGCGTGCGAAGGGCACCGCAGAGGCGCGCTGCCCGCTATGAGGGTATCGTCCGTCCACCGCGACCCCCGGGAGCACCGCACGTGAGCACCAGCCAGCTGCGCGAATCGATCGACGGCGTTCAGGCCGCGCTCGCCGAGCGGTCGTACATCGCCGACCGCGGCCTCGCGACGACCGTGCACCTGCAGCTCGCGCTCGAGAAGCCGCTGCTGCTCGAGGGCGAGGCGGGCGTGGGGAAGACCGAGGCCGCGAAGTCGCTTGCCGTCGCGACCGGGTCGAGGCTGATCCGGCTGCAGTGCTACGAGGGCCTCGACGTCGCACACGCCGTCTACGAGTGGAACTATCCGCGCCAGCTGCTGCACATC
>JBPCSK010000232.1:0-1956 GCA_051007275.1 Gaiellales bacterium
GCAGATGCCCCTGGGCGAGGTCGGCACCCAGCGCGCGGACGACGTCCAGCTGCTCCTGCGTCTCGATGCCCTCGGTCACCACCGTGAGATCGAGCGAGTGTGCCAGCTGCACGATGCCCTGGACGATCGGGCGCACGCGGCTGGCGTGGTCGCCGATCAGATCGGCGACGAACGAGCGGTCGATCTTGACCTGCGTCAGCGGCAGGCTGCGGAGCTGCGTCAGGGACGTGAAGCCGGTGCCGAAGTCGTCAAGCGCAATCCGGACACCGTGGGCGGCAAGCACGAAGAGGGGTTCGGCGGCTGGGCTCTCACCGGTGAGGGCACGGCGTTCCGTCACCTCGAGCACCAGCCGGTGTGGATCGGTGCCGGCCGCGGCAAGGTCGCCAAGCACCGCCTCGGCGTAGCGGTCGTCGAGCTCGCGGACGGAGACGTTGAGCGAGAGCGTGAAGTCGGTGGGATTCGCGCTCGCGGCTGCCAGCCGGGGCAGGTCGCGCAGCGCCTGCCGGCGCGCGAAGGCACCGATCTCGCGGACCGCCCCGGACTCCTCGGCGAGGGGGATGAACTCGCTGGGGCTCACGTCACCGAGGTCGGCGTCGCGCCACCGGACGAGCGCTTCAGCACCCGTCGAGGTGTCCGTAGCCAGGTCGAGAATCGGTTCGTAGACGACGGTCAGCTCGCCGCGCTCGGCGGCACCCGATAGGCGCGTCTTCATGGCTGCACGTCGTCGCACGTCCTCGGGCCGAACCCGTGATTGCTCGTGCAGCGTCGAGGACGTGAGGTCCTGCACCCACTCAGGCTCGCGATCCCGCTCGATCCAGCGGCCGATGTCCGCCGCCACCTGCGTTGCGGCGAGCAGGCGACGTGGTGAGGGCTCGGCCGCCGCGCTGGGGATCAGCTCGAACGCTCCGATGATGGTACCCATGACGGTGATTGGCACGGCGTACGACGCGCGGATGCCGGCGACGCTGAGCGCCGCGGTCACGAGCGTCGGCAGGACGTCATCGCCGTGGCGCGTCGCCGTCTCGTGCGTGTGAATCATGAGGTCGGCAGGGTAGGAAAGGCCCCGACGGGCGAGCTCGACGCCCGCCAGCAGTCCGGTCGTGTCGAGCCAGAGCGGGTCCACCGCGAGCTGCTCGCCGTTATGCCACCAGAGACCGCCGGCGCTGAGTCCGAGCGTGGCAATGAGCATGGCGAGCGCGTCCGCGAGCAGCGCGTCGAGATCGGTCGCGTTGCTCGTCAGGTCGCCGATCGCCCGCAGTGCCGTCACGTGGGCATCCTCGTCACCCGAGAGCATGTGCTCAAGCTCGCGGATGCGCGTGCGCGACTGGACGAGTGCGGAGGCCTGGCGGGCGAGGTCCTCCAGCGCGGCGACCTGCGCTGGGATCAGCACCCGTGGCTCGTAGTCGATCACGCAGACCGTGCCGAGGGCTCGGCCGGCGGCGGACACGATCGGCACGCCGCAGTAGAACCGCAGGTGAGGATCGCCGACGACGTACGGGTTCTCCCGAAAGCGCGCGTCGAGGATCGTGTCGGGGATGACCAGGGTCTGGCTCGGTTCGAGGATCGCGTACGAGCAGAACGCGTCGCGACGGTCGAGATTCCCTGACGCGACACCGATGCACGCCTTGGTGCGCTGGTGGTGCTCGTCGATCAGCGTGATCAGCGCCGCGGGCGCGCCGGCGATGTATGCAGCGGTACGCGCGATCGCGTCGTACGCCTCCTCGGGTTCGGTATCGAGCAGCTCGGTTGCGTAGAGGTCTGCCAGGCGCAATGCCTCCCCGCGCGGAACGGGCGGAGTGCGGCGCGGGCTCGTCGGATCCGATGGTCGCGAGGGCACAGCGGCGGAATCCGCGTCAAGCGACGATTCACGTCCTCGATCTCCGGTCATTTCGACGGCATCTCCGCTCCTGCCGTGATCACCCGGCACCCGGGAAATCGTAGAGAACGGGACCGCTT
>JBPCSK010000233.1:0-6601 GCA_051007275.1 Gaiellales bacterium
CCCGTGACCAGCGACGTGTACCCCGTCGCCCACGAGTTGAGGTTGCCCTGGACGGCGAACGCGGCAGCAGCCGCATCACCGACCAGTGCGGCCGGCGACGTCGAGGAGAAGCTCGACGGCAGCAGCGTGTAGATCGGCTCGTACGAGACCTGCGTGATGCACGCCGCGTAGTTCGCACCGGGGTTGCACTGGTTCGGCAGGCCCGTGAGCATCGCGGTGTAGTTGTTGGTGAACTGCGTCATCGCCGCCGACATGTTGGGTGACGCGGCCGCGGCGTACCCGGGCACGGAGAAGCAGCTGGCCGGTCCCCAGCAGTAGTCGGTCTCGCTGATCGTCAGGTTGGACGACTGGCTCGACAGGTCCTGCGAGAAGCTGGCCGACGCGCTGGCGCCGTAGTAGCTGGCCGACATGCTCGCGGCGATCTGCTGCGCGCTGCTCTCGGACGAGGCCGTGATCTGCAGCACGGACATCCACGAGGCGCCGACGGTGTAGCCCATCGGCACGGAGTCACCGCAGAGCGACAGGAAGTTCAGCGCGTCATCCATGTTGGTGATGCCCTGTGCCTCGGAGTAGAGCTGGGGCGTCAGCGTCGGATTGCCGAAGTTGACGAAGCCGCCGGTCCAGTTGACCTGCGCGATGGCGTAGAACGAGTTCGTGCTCGACTGGTTCTGCTCGCCGAAGCTCGCCTTGGCCTCGGCGCTGACCGCCGCCTCGGAGTAGCCGACGGACGCGCTGACCGACAGCGCAGACTGCGCCTCGGCGGCCGTTTCGTAGATCTGGATCGCGCCGGCGGTCGTCGTGTCGCCGCCGATCTGCGTGGCGGACTGCGTCGTCTGGCAGGTCGGGGTCGTCTGCATCGTGCCCGACAGGATGTTCTGCCAGGTGGCACCACCGGTGCCGAGCGTGCTGACGTAGGCGAGGCAGAAGTTCGAGTTGGCATTCGCCGGCGAGACCGACGAGCAGTTCTGGTTCGTCACCTGGCGCGTCGTGCGCATGCGCGACTGCTTCGGCTTGATCACCTGCTGCGGGATGACGCGCACGTCAAGGCCCCTGCCGAGCTGCGCGACGTGTCCGGCCGCACTGCGGTTGTTCGGCGTGGCGACAACCTTGAACGTCACGCTCTTCGACTTCGCGTTGTAGACGGGGGTGCCGCTGATGCGGCGAAAGATCGCCTTGCCCGCGGGCGACGAGATGACGACGTTCGGCGAGAAGCCGAAGTGCCGGTTCCACTGGGAGCGCAGCTTCGCGGGGTTCGTGTTGCGCGTCGAGCGGAGGTTGTTCTTCTCGATCGTCGACAGCTTGAACTGCGGAGCGATGCCCTTGAGCGTGACGCGGATGCCGCCGTTCTGACGCTGGACGACGACCGCCTTCGTCGTGCCGTGCGCGTCGACCGTGTCGTAGGTCCGCGGGCCGGTGTACGGCTTGACGGCGGCCACGGCGGCCGAGGCGACGATGAGCAGCGCGAGCATGGCGACAACCATGGCTCCGAGGCTGCGGGTGGCGATCGGCTTCACGTGAAGGACTCCCTTGCGATGCGATGACGGCTCGTGCCAGTCGGGGTTCACCCCACCGACACATTCGGGGAGCATTACAGGCGGAGCATGCACTTTGGGGCTTTCTGCGGAATTGGGTGGAAAACCCACCTCCCGCCAAGCGCGCTCCTCGCGCAGTCCAGCACCTCGCTCTCGCTCCTGCACAAACGCGGAAGGGCCGCCGCGACCGGAGTCGCGACGGCCCTTCGCGGGAGCGGACCTAGGCCGACTGCTCGATCGGACCCTCGGCGCCATAGCCGCGAACCGACGTGACGTCGATGATGATCGCGACGCCGCCCTTGTCGGGGTCGTAGTCGCGCTCGCCCTGGATCATGGCGTCGTAAACGCGATCGTTCTGGCTTGCGTCGATACGGGCCTTGCCGCGAATCGACAGCATGAACGGGCTGGTCTCAGGGTCGAAGAGGGCCAGCGAGACGTCCGGGTTGGCGGCGACGCCCTTGGCGAGGCCGTCGTTCGGGTTGCGCGTCCAGACGCCGAGCTCGGTGGCGGAGAGGACGTGCGTGCTGCCGCGGTACGAGACCGACGGGTAGCCGTCGACGTCGTTGTAGGCGAGGGCGAGGGCGCGACCGCGCGCGAGCGAGTGGTCGATGGCGCCGGCGACGTGCGAGAGATCGATGGACATGAGACTCCTGGAGATTTCGGTAGGTCCGTGGGAGGGAACGCCGTGCCTCGCCGCGCTATTCCCTCAGTGCGGTCTACCACCTGCCTGAGCGATGACCCGCACGCGACCAGCCAGCGCACACGGCCGCCTCTGGTTGACGGGCAGCGCGCCGGCGAGCACGAGAGCCCTCTCGGGGGATTGAACCCCGGACCCCCTCCTTACCATGGAGGTGCTCTACCACTGAGCTAAGAGGGCAGACGCGCCGCAGGCGACGCGCGGCGAATACTACCCGGCTCGCGGCGGTTCGGCGCAAGCGGCCGCGATCGCTTCGCGCGCCGCCGCGGCAGGATCGCCGTGCACCCACAGACCCGTGCGGCGGATGACGTCGTCGGCCGTGATCGCCCACTCGCGCGCCACGGAGTGCTCGGCCTCGGCAACGAGGACGTCCGTGCCCTCAATCACCGTGGGGGCAGGCCCCGCCGCCGTGAGGATCGCCGCAGCATCGCGCCCGTACCGGCGGAGCAGGCGCACCCGCGTGGCGTCGGGCACCGTCGGAAAGCGCATCGCCAGCTCGGCGGCGAACGCGATCGGCTGCACCGCGCTCGGCACGGGACCGGCCGGCCGCGGCAGGAAGCCCGCGTCGCCGACAGCCTGGGCGGCGACGCGATCGCCGATCGCGATCCACGTCGTCAGCTTGCCCCCGGCCACGCTCAGCATGCCGCGCGGGCCGCGCGTGATCACCGTCTCCCGCCGAGCACCGCTCGTCGCGCCATCGCCCAGCGGCAGCACGCGCAGGCCCGCAAACGACGCACGCACCCGCGCCGGATCCACCGTCTCGGTGCGCAGGGACAGCGCGGCCTCACGCAGGATCTGCTCCCGGTCGGCGTCCTCGACCGCCACCGTCGCCGGATCGCCATCGAAGGGCGTGTCGGTCGTGCCGAGAAGCAGCTGCTCCTGCCACGGAATCGCGAACGAGACGCGACCGTCGTCGAGGATCGTCGTGACCGCCGCCGACCACGGCTCGTCAACTTCGAGCAGGAGGTGCGCGCCCTTGGCGATCCGAACCGACGGCGTCGCGCTCGGGTCCTCGAGGCGCCGCACGGCGTCGACCCACGGTCCTGCCGCGTTGACGACGGTGTTCGCGGTGACGGCGAGTGGCGTACCCGTCCTGACGTCGACGAGCTCGGCACCGCAGATCTGACCCGCGAGCGTGCGCAGACCCACCACCTCGACGTGGTTCCCGACGACCGCGCCGAGCTCCGCTGCTGCATCGAGCGCCGACAGCGCGAGGCGGGCGTCATCGGTGCGGTGATCGTGGTAGGCGAACGCGTCCGTCATGCGCTCGGTGGCGAGCCCCGGTGCCCGCGCGCCTGCGGCGGCAGGCGCAACGCGACCGCTCCGGCCGTCGCGCCAACGCGACAGCGCACCGTACGCGCCGACGCCCGCGCGCAGACGCAGCGCAGCACGACGCGAACCGTCGAACACGGGCACGATGAAGGTCAACGGATCGACGAGGTGCGGTGCGATGACGGTCGCGTTGCGCCAGCGCTCGCGGTGCGCCTCGCGCACGAGTCGCACGTCGCCCATGGCGAGGTAGCGGAGTCCTCCGTGCAGCAGCTTCGTCGACGCGCTCGACGTCGCGCCCGCGAGGTCGCCGCGGTCCACGACGGCGACACGTGCGCCAGACCGGGCGGCTGCCCACGCGGTCGCAGCCCCCAACGCACCGCCACCGATCACGAGCAGGTCAAAGCGCTCCTCGGTGAGCGCGCTGAGGATGTCATCGCGATGGCGTGGTGCTGGCGTGAGCGTGGGTCGCATGGTGATCGGCTGAGACTTGGGTACGCGGACAGGATGCCGCGATTCCGCCATACTCAAGGCATGTCCGCTACAGCGTCGCATTCCCCCTCCGCCCGCGGCAACGCCGAGGCACTCCGCAACCACTGGCATCCCGTTGCGTATGCCCCCGAGCTGGGCGAGACACCGATTCCCGCCGACCTGCTCGGCGAGCCGCTCGCGCTCTGGCGCGACTCGCACGGCGTCGCGCACGCCACGTCGGACCTCTGCATCCACCGCGGGACCGCGCTGTCGCTCGGCCGCGTCGAAGGCGACGAGATCGTGTGCCCGTACCACGCGTGGCGCTTCGCGACCGACGGCCGCTGCACGGCCATCCCCCAGCTCGCCGACCCCACCAAGGTGCCGACCAAGGCGCGCATCACCGCACACCACTGCCAGGAGCGCTACGGCCTGATCTGGGTGTCGCTCGACGAGCCGCGCTGGGACATCCCGGAGATCCCAGAGTTCGAGACCGAGGGCTGGGTGCTCGTCACGTGCGGTCCGTACGAGTGGGAATCCGACTCGTCGCGCCAGCTCGAGAACTTCACCGACTTCGGCCACTTCCCCTGGGTTCACCCTGGCCTGCTGGGCGATCCGGAGCGGCCGGTGGTCCCCGAGCACGAGGTGACCGTCGACGGGCATGTCCTCCACTACTCCGTCGTTCGCCCCGAGGCGCCGAACTCGGATGACTTCCCCGTCTTCGCCAACGAGGAGCTCGAGGTCAAGACGCGCCGCTCGCGCTACGAGCTGCACCTGCCCTACACCATCGCGCTGCGCCTCGGCTGGGGCGGCGACGAGGGCATGGTCTACCTGTTCTCCTCCCAGCCCTGCGGCCCGGATCGCAGCCGCGGCTACGTCGTGATCGGCCGGAATTACAACTACGAGCAGCCCGATTCGGTCCTGCAGGAGTTCGAGGACGTGATCTTCAACCAGGACCAGGTCGTCGTGGAATCACAGCGTCCCGAACGTGTTCCGTTCGACCTGGCCGACGAGCTCCACTTGAAGTTCGATGCCGTCGCGGTCAACTACCGCCGCCAGATGCGCGAGCACGGCCTGACGCACGAAGCCTGATCACCGGTCGGCGCCAATCACCTTTGCTTTGGGGTCAGGCACCAAAGCAAGGCTGATCGGCCCGAGCAGGATTGGTCAGAGGACCTTGGAGAGGAACGCCTTGGTGCGCTCGTGCTGCGGTGCGTCGATCACGGACTTCGGGTCGCCGGCCTCGACGATCACGCCGCCGTCCATGAAGACGAGCGTGTCTCCCACCTCGCGCGCGAAGCCGATCTCATGCGTCACGACGATCATGGTCATGCCGTCCTTCGCGAGACCGCGCATCACCTCGAGCACGTCGCCGACGAGCTCCGGATCGAGGGCGCTGGTGGGCTCGTCGAAGAGCATCAGCTTTGGCTCCATCGCCAGGGCGCGCGCGATCGCGACGCGCTGCTGCTGTCCGCCCGAGAGCTGCGTCGGGTAGGCGTCACCGCGATCGCCGAGGCCAACGCGGTCGAGCAGCGCCTGCGCCCGCTCGCGGACGACCTTCTTGGACTCCCCACGCACGGTGATCGGCCCCTCCATGATGTTGCCGAGGGCCGTCATGTGCGGGAACAGGTTGAAGCGCTGGAAGACCATCCCGATCTCGGCGCGCTTCCGCGCCACCTCGTTCTCCTTCAGCTCGTGCAGCCGGTCGCCCTTGCGCACGTACCCGACGAGCTCGCCGTCGACCGACAGCTCCCCCGCGTTGATCTTCTCGAGGTGGTTGATGCAGCGCAGGAACGTGGACTTGCCCGAGCCGGATGGCCCGAGGATGCACATCACCTCGCCGGGCATGACCTTGAGGTCGATGCCGCTCAGCACCTCGACGCGGCCGAACGACTTGCGGACGCCCCGCGACTCGACCATCGGCGTGACGGCGCTCATGCGGGCTGCCCCCCGAACCGCACCTTGAGGCGCTGGAACGGCGTCGGCGGCAGATTGCGCAGCGCACCCTTGGCGAAGTGGCGCTCGATGTAGTACTGGCCGATGTACATCACGCTCGTCAGGATCAGATACCAGAGGCTCGCGACGATCAGGAGCGGAATCGTCTCGTAGGTGCTCGAGTAGATGATCTGCGCCGAGTAGAGCAGCTCCGCGTACCCGATCACCGAGATGATCGACGTGTTCTTGAGCATCGAGATCGTCTCGTTGCCCGTCGGCGGCACGATCACGCGCATGGCCTGCGGCAGCACGATGCGCCGCATCGTCTGCCCGCGCGTCATGCCGATCGACTGCGCCGCCTCCGTCTGACCCTCATCGACGGCGATGATGCCGCCGCGCACGATCTCGGCCATGTACGCACCCTCGTTGAGGGCGAGTCCGAGCAGAGCGGCGGTGAACTGGGTGATCAGCACGTTCGCGCTGCCTTCCCAGAGCGGCGGCCCGAACGGCAGACCGACGTGGATGATCGGGTAGAGCGCGGCGAGGTTGAACCAGAAGATCACCTGGACGAGCAGCGGCGTGCCGCGGAAGAACCAGATGTAGATCTCCGACGCCCCCCGCACGATCGGGTTGTGCGACAGCTTCATCACCGCGAGGATGATCCCGAGGATCACGCCCAGCACCATCGACAGGACGGTCA
>JBPCSK010000234.1:0-2576 GCA_051007275.1 Gaiellales bacterium
TGCGCACGTGGCACGTACGCCCGCAGCTGATCCCGACGAGGGCGTACGTGCCCAGTGCGCACGTCTGACGCCCGCGGCTACACCGCGTACGTCATGCGTACGCACTGCTCACGCCCGCCAATGCTGACCTACTCGCTCGCACTGAGCAGTCGCGCGGGCTCGTAGGCGGAACAGCTAGCTGGCCTGGCTCTGCGGCTGCTGCGACGGGGCCGGCTGCACGTACTGCTGCTGCGGCTGCTGGTACTGGGGCTGTGCGTACGGATCCTGCTGCGGCTGCGCCGAGGGATCCTGCTGGGGCTGCCAGTACGGATCCTGCTGGGATTGATCCTGCGGCGCGACCCACTGATCTTGGGTCTGGGCGTGGCGGGATCGCTTGGCAGGGGCGTGCTCGCCGTCGGCCAGCGATTGCACCGTGCTGGTCGTGCCGCTGAGGAGGGCGTGGGCCGGCGAGCCGTGTGCGACGACGCCGAGGGTGGCGAGGCCGACCACGAAGCCCACGGCGCCGCTGCGGATGACCTTGCTGTTGCGTGCTGCTCTGGACATGCCCGGAGTCTGCAGGCGGACTATGAGAGGTTTCTGAGAGTCCTGTGAGGGATCACAAACGCTCAGGTGGCGTCGGGATCGACAATCTCGGCGCCGTAGGTACCGAAGCGCCCCCACGCGCGCTCGGCGTCGTCAAGCCGCCGGCCGATGCCGTCGGGATTGCGCTCGAGCAGCGTGGCCGCGAGCAGCTCGACGAGGAACACCCCGGTAACTGCCGTCGGAAACGGCGCGGGCGCGTCGTCGGCGCAGACGAGCACCTCGGTGGCGTGCTTCGCCGCCGGGGCCGCTGGCGAATCGGTCACGAGCACGACCGGCGCGCCCGCCTCCTGGAAGAACGCGGCGACGTCGGTCGTGACCTTCGCGTAGCGGCGGAAGGTGAAGGCGAGCAGACGGTCCTCGGGGCCGATGCCGATCAGGCGATCGGCCAGCGCCGACTCCCCCGCCTCGACGCGCACGACGTTCGGCAGCATCGGGTTGATCAGGAAGTAGGCGTACTCCGCCACGGCGGCGCTGGCGCGCTGGCCGAACACGTGGATCCAGCCCTCGCCGGACTCGAGCAGCGCGGCGGCGCGGTCGAGCGACTCGGGCGGCGTGCTCGTCGCGACGGTGCGCAGATCGCGCTCGACGGCATCCAGCCATCGCTCCACGAGCGTCCCGCCCACGCCGGGTGCGGCCGGTGCTTCATCGAGCCGATCGCGGATCCCCTCCTGCAGCGCAGCCTGCAGGCCCGTGAAGCCGCCGTAGCCGAGGCGCGCGCCGAAGCGCACGACGGCGGCCTTGGACACCCCGGCCGTGGCTGCGAGCGCATCGGCGGACATGAAGGCGACGCCCGTGGGATCCCGCAGCACCGCGTCGGCGACACGCTGGTCGTTCGGCGAGAGATCCTCGAGGCGATCGCGCATGCGATCGAGCGGGTCGCGTCCCTGTTCCGGCACGCCGCGACCGTACCAGACGCCTGCGCCCGTCGCCGATGCGGGCCGGTACGGTACCCCCATGGCACGCGTCTTCTCCGGCATCCAGCCCACCGGCGACAAGCACATCGGCAACTACCTCGGTGCGATCCGCCACTGGGTCGACGGGCAGGATGCGCACGAGTGCATCTACTGCATCGTCGATCTCCATTCCATCACCGTGCCCGTCGATCCCGAGCAGCTGCGGCGCTCCACCCTGTCGCTCGCGACGCTGCTGTTCGCCGCCGGGATCGACCCGGAGAAGTCGATCCTCTTCGTGCAGGGCCACGTGCCGCAGCACATGGAGCTCGCGTGGTATCTCAACTGCACCGCCACGATGGGCGAGCTGCGGCGGATGACGCAGTTCAAGGACAAGTCGAGCGGTCAGGAATCGGTCTCCGTCGGCCTCTTCGACTATCCGGTGCTGCAGGCCGCCGACGTCCTCCTCTACAACGCGGGACGCGTGCCGGTCGGTGAGGATCAGCGCCAGCATCTGGAGCTGATGCGCGACATCGCGATCCGCTTCAACGGCCGCTACGGCGACACCTTCGTGGTGCCAGAGGCATCGATCCCGCCTGTCGGCGCGCGCATCGTGGACCTGCAGGAGCCGACGAAGAAGATGTCGACCACGGGCGGCACCGAGCAGGGCACCCTGACGCTGCTCGAGGATCCCAAGCGCACGCAGAAGAAGATCATGTCCGCAGTCACCGACTCCGACGGCGAGATCCGTCACGACCTCGAGACGAAGCCGGGCGTGTCGGGTCTGCTCTCGCTGCAGTCGGCCGTCGAGGGCGTCTCGATCGCCGACCTCGAGGCGCGCTACCAGGGCAAGGGGTACGGCGACTTCAAGAAGGATGTGGCGGCGAGCCTCATCGAGCTGCTGGCGCCGCTGCAGGCGCGTCACGCCGAGCTGTCGGCCGATCCCGGCGAGGTCGAGCGCCTGCTCGCGCGCGGTGCCGAGCGCGCCCTCGAGATCGCGATCCCGCAGATCGAGGTCGTGCGCGAGCGCATCGGCGTCCTGCCCGCCGTCTAGCCGAAGCGCTCGCGACTGCGACGCGCCAGGCGGCTCATGGTGCCGGGCGC
>JBPCSK010000235.1:0-3234 GCA_051007275.1 Gaiellales bacterium
GGCCTTCTTGATGTCGAAATCCGCGGCCTGGATCAGCTTGAGCAGGATATTCTCGACGTCCTCCCCGACGTAGCCGGCCTCGGTCAGCGCCGTGGCATCGGCGATCGCGAACGGCACATCGAGGATGCGCGCCATCGTCTGCGCGAGCAGGGTCTTGCCGCAGCCGGTCGGACCGAGCAGCAGGATGTTGGACTTGCCGAGCTCGATGTCGCCATCGCTCTCCGACGCCATCCGCACGCGCTTGTAGTGGTTGTACACCGCCACCGACAGCATCCGCTTGGCCTCGTCCTGGCCGATCACGTAGTCGTTCAGGAACGCGTACATCTCCTGCGGGGCAGGCAGCGTGCGCGTGTCGAGCGACGTGGGAGCCTTCAGCTCCTCCTCGATGATCTCGTTGCAGAGATCGATGCACTCGTCGCAGATGTAGACGCCGGGACCGGCGATCAGCTTCCGCACCTGTCGCTGCGTCTTGCCGCAGAAGGAGCAGAGGAGCTGCTCGCCGGTGTTGTCCGACGGCGTCATCTCAGCGGTGTTCGATGACCTGATCGATGATGCCGTAGGTCTTGGCCTCTTCGGCGCTCATGAAGTTGTCGCGCTCCGTGTCCTGCTTGACCTTCTCGGCAGGCTGGCCCGTGTGCAGCGCCAGCAGGCGATCGAGGTTCTGGCGCATGTCGATGATCTCGCGCGCATGGATCTCGATGTCCGTCGCCTGGCCCTGGAAGCCGGCGGAGACCTGGTGGATCAGGATCTTCGAGTTCGGCAGCGCCATGCGCTTGCCCTTCGCGCCACCGGCGAGCAGGAACGCGCCCATCGACATCGCGATGCCGACGCAGATCGTCTGCACGTCGGGCTTGATGAACTGCATCGTGTCGTAGATCGCCATGCCGGCGTAGACCGAGCCGCCGGGCGAGTTGATGTACAGCGAGATGTCCTTGTCCGGGTCCTCCGACTCCAGATGGATCAGCTGCGCGACGATCAGGTTGGCGATCTGGTCATCCACGGGCGTGCCGAGGAAGATGATGCGCTCGCTGAGGAGACGGCTGTAGATATCGAAGGCGCGCTCGCCGCGCGACGTCTGCTCGACGACCATGGGGACCAGAGGGCTCACGTTGGGACCTTTCGGTGGTGGTTCGGTGTTTCCTGCTCGGGCGACGCGGACTAGCTGTCCGCGTCCTCCCCATCATCGTCCTTCGCCGGCGCGTCCGTCGTCGGATTGCGGGCGTTCGCGCGCGCCTCGGCCTCCTCGGGCGTGATCTCCTTGGCGGCGGCGACCGCGTGGTCGAGCGCGTCGCGCAGCGTGAGATCGCGGCGGACGTCCTCGCGCATCGCGGCGTCGCTCATGATCCGCTCGATCACCTCGGAGGACTCGGCCTCTTCGGCTGCCTGCTCGGCGATGAACGCGCGCAGCGTGTCGTCGTCGACCTTGATGCCGTTGGCCTCGATGTAGGCGTCGAGCGCAAGCTCCTCGCGCACCTCGCGGCCCGCCTCGGGCATGAGCTCCATGTACAGCGAGTTCATGTCGCGACCGATCATCTGCATGTACTGCTCGAGGCCGATGCCCTGCTGCTGCAGGGAGCGGGCCATGGACTGCATGCGATCGTCGATGCGACGGGCGATCATGGACGGCGGGATGTCGACCTCCGCCTGCGCGCCGAGATCCTGCAGGACGTTGCGACGGAACGCGCCGTCGGCCTCGTTCTTCGCGGTCTCGGAGCGAGCCGTGCGGATGTCGTCGCGCAGCTCAGCGAGCGTGTCGAAGCCGGCCATGTTCTTGGCGAACTCGTCGTCGAGGTCGGGCAGCACGCGGGCGCGCACCTCCTTGACCGTGACGGTGAAGACGGCCTCGGCACCGGCGAGCTTCTTGGGCTTCTGATCGGCAGGCAGGGTCATGGAGACCTCCTTCACCTCGCCGCTCTTCATGCCCATGATCGCCTCGTCGAGCTCGTCCAGCAGACGTCCCGAGCCGGCCTCGACCATCAGGTCGGTGGCCTGGGCGTCCTTGATCAGGTGGCCGTCAACGGCGCCGCTCATGTCCACCAGGACCTGATGGCCGGCCTCAACGGCGGCCTCGATCGGCTGGAACTCGGCGCCGGCCAGGCGGATGCGCTCGAGCTCCTCGTCGATCGCCTCGTCGGAGACATCCGCGGTGGGACGCACGGCGGCCAGCTCAAGCTGCGTGGGGAGCTCGGCCTTCGGCGGCACCGCAACGGTGCCGGTGAAGGTGAACGGCGAGCCCTGGACCGGCGGCGTGTCGAAATCGATCTCGGGGCGGTCGATGCCCTCGACGGCGGCAGCGGCGCAGGCGCGGCGCCACCAGCTGTCGATGTGCGTGCGCAGCGCCTCCTCGGCCACCGCCTCCTCGCCGATCCGCTGGCGGATCACGGCGATCGGCGCCTTGCCCGGACGGAAGCCCGGGACGCGCATGTCCTTGCGGAGGTCGTTGAGCGCATGCTCGAACGCGTGATCGATGTCGTGCGCGTCAACCTCGACGCGGATCTTGACCTTGTTGTCCTCGAGGGTCTCTACAGCGGTTTCCATGCGCTTCTTTCTTCGACGGCTGGGCCCGATACGGATCGCCATCGTACGGGATCATGCGATCCGGGCATTCCGATGCGGGTGAGAGGACTTGAACCTCCACGGGGTCTCCCCCACCAGGACCTAAACCTGGCGCGTCTGCCATTTCGCCACACCCGCTCACCGCGAACGGTATCGGAGTCGGCTCAGCTGGCGGCGGCGGCAGGTGCTTGTGCCGGTGCGGGCTGGACGGCCGGGGCGGCTGGCGCCGAGGTGGCCGCCGAGGACGCTGACGCTGCGACGGGCTGGCTTGCGGCGGCCTGCGCGGCGGCTGCAGCAGCCGCTGCCTCCTTCGCCGTGGCTGCCTTCTGGGCGCGCTGCACGGCCTGGAGCAGCTGATGCTGGCGTGCCTCGGTCGCGCTCACGAGGTGGTTGTAGCGACGCACTAGAACGCGGTTCTGCCGCGTCAGCGTTGCATCGTGCGCGGACGTGCGCTGCGCCAGCGACTGCCAGCCAAGGGCCTCCGACTTCCACTGCGCGGCCGCATCGGTCGTGCGACGCGCCTCGCCGTAGAGCTTGAACGACACGGTGGCAGCCAGCGCGAGCAGGATCACGAGCGCGCCGATCACGACGAGCGACAGTCGGGTGCGGCGCATCAGTCGCCGCCGTCCTGCTCGCCCTCGCCATCTGCGTGATCCTCGCCGTCGCCCGTCGCGTGGT
>JBPCSK010000236.1:0-1039 GCA_051007275.1 Gaiellales bacterium
CACCTTCGCCGGCCTGTGGATCTTCGGCTTCGGCATCAACACCCTGACGCTCTTCGCGATGGTGATCGCCATCGGCATCGTCGTGGACGACGCGATCGTGATGCTCGAGAACGTCGAACGTCTGATGCATGAGAAGGGCATGTCGCCGTTCGACGCCGCCATCGCCTCCGTGCGCGAGGTCGGCGGCGCGATCATCGCGATCGTGCTCGTGCTCGTCTCGGTCTTCCTGCCTGTCGCCTTCCTCGGCGGCATCGCCGGCGCGCTGTATCGACAGTTCGCGATCACCGTGGCCGTCGCGGTGGTCATCTCGGGCTTCGTCGCCCTGACGCTCACGCCTGCGTTGTGCGCGCTGATCCTGCGCCCCCGCGACGCGGAGGCCCCGGCCGGCAACCGTTTCCTGCGCTGGTTCGAGGCCCGCTTCAACGCGGTCGCCGCCTGGCACGGCCGTACCGTGCGCTGGCTGCTCGACCACCCGAAGACGGCCTTGGGCCTGTTCGTCGCGATCCTCGCCGCCAACGTCGTGCTCATCCGCCTGATCCCGCGCGGCTTCATCCCTTCGGAAGACCAGGGCTACGTCCTTGGCGTGGTCTCCCTTCCGGACGGCGCGAGCGTGTCGCGTACCCGTACCTACATGGCGGAGATCGTCCCCGAGATCATGGCCACGCCCGCGCCGAAGAGCGAGGTGTTCCATGCCTTTGCCATCAGCGGCTTCGACCTCATCGGCGGCGGCGAGAAGACCAACGCCGGCACGATCTTCATCCCGCTCATCCCTTGGGACCAACGCAAGTACAGCGCCGAGCAGCTCAGCGGCATGCTCACTGGCGCCGTCGCCAAGTCCAGCAAGGGCATGTGCTTCGTCGTGAACCCTCCGCCCATCCGCGGCATCGGCTCGGCCGGCGGCTTCGAGTTCTACCTCCAGGCGCGCGACGACGACGATCCCGCCAAGCTCGGCAAGGTGCTCGACGGCCTGCTGGCCGCCCTGCGCAAGCGTCCCGAGCTCGCGGGCATCAACACCTTCTACCGTACGACGGTGCCGCAG
>JBPCSK010000237.1:0-6734 GCA_051007275.1 Gaiellales bacterium
GCGCAGAACTTCAACCCCGCGATGGCGAGCGCCGGTGCGCTGACGATTGCCGAGGTCGCGGAGATCCTGCCCGTCGGGGGCTTCGAGCCGGAGGACATCCACACGCCGCACCTGTACATCGACCGACTGGTGCAGCGCACGCTGTCGCTCGCCGACGTGCAGGGGGCCGGCGCATGAGCGACGCCCGCGATGTGATCGCCGCCCGCGCGGCCCAGGAGCTGCATACCGGCGAGGTCGTGAACCTCGGCATCGGCATCCCCAACCGCATCCCCGGCTTCCTCGACCCGGACGTGGAGATCTTCCTGCACACGGAAAACGGCCTGATCGGCGTCGGCCCCCGCCCCGCCGAGGGCGAGGTCGACCTCGAGCTGATCGACGCCGGCAAGAAGCCCGTGACGCTCACGCCCGGCGCCGCCGCCTTCGACTCCGCCGCGTCCTTCGCGATGATCCGCGGCGGCCACGTCGACACCGTCGTGCTCGGGGCGCTCGAGGTCTCCGAGACGGGCGACATCGCCAACTGGAAGATCCCCGGCGGCAAGGCGCTCGGCGTCGGCGGCGCCATGGATCTCGTGACCGGCGCCAAGCGCGTGATCGTCACGATGACGGCCACCACGCCGGAGGGCGAGCCGAAGCTCGTACCGACCTGCACCCTCCCCCTCACCGCCGCCGGCGTCGTGAAGGTCGTGATCACCGAGCACGCGGTGTTCCGCTTCGAGCCCGACGGCCTCGTGCTGACCGAGCTGCTCGACGGTGCAACGGCGGAGCAGGTCGCCGCCGAGACGAGCGCGCAGTATCGCGTGCAGCTGGTTTAGGCGCCCGGCGAGATCGTCGTGAGCCCGGCGAGCTGAGCAGATGCCGCCTGCCGCTCGTCGTACGTGACGAAGAGATCGACGTCGCCGAGGCTCGTGGCGGTGGCGATGTGAATTGCGTCGAGCGCCCGCAGGTGCATGCCCTCGAGCAGCCCCGCGCGCACGAGCGTTGCCGTGCGCGCCATGATCAGCACGACCTCCTCCATCACGACCATCGCACCCTCGATGAGCTCGCCGAGGTCCGAGCCGGAGCCAGCCGCTTCGCGCGTCGCCGTGCGGAGCACCTCCGTCGCGACGATCTCCGACGAGACGGTGTCGCAGCCACGCACGAAGGTGCGAAGCGCGTCGCTCTCTGGTTCGGCCCGGAGGAGCTTGACCAGGGCGGAAGCGTCGAGGTAGGCGATCACCAGCGCTCCTCGGCACGCATCGCAAGCAGCGCGTCCGTCATGCTCGTCGGCGCTCCGGGAGTCTGCAGCGGCTCGAAGGTGCCCGGTCGACGCTTCGGCGGGATCGCCTTGCCTTCCGCGATGAGGCGATCGATCGACGTCATCGACGCCGCAGGGGGACCAAGCATGGCGACCGGCCGGTTGTGATCCGTCACCGTGAAGCGCTCGCCCTCCGCGACGCGGCGAAGGTACGTGCTGAGGTTCCGGCGCAGTTCGGCGATTCCGACTTCTTCCATAATGTACATAGTCATAGCACTATTTACGAGATTCTGTACGATCAGAGCCGGCGCGGTGGACATACCGGCGAACGTACCCGAACGGATGAGACAGACGACGCGCGAGACTCCATAGAAAGAGCGCAGAGCCCACCCGAATCGCGACGGACGGAGTCACACCTCAGCCCATGTCGGTCACGGGTACGACGAATTCGCCGGACCCCAGCACGACGCTGAACAGGGAGATGGCTCGTGGAGGATGGTGCGACCCGACCCTCAGAGCTGCTCAGCCAGCTCCACGAGATTGCCGTCGGGATCACGAACGTAGACGGACCGCAGCGGACCGACGGCCCCGGTGCGATCCACCGGCCCCTCCTCAATCGGAATTCCGACTGCAACCAGATGCTCAACGACGGACTCGATCGCCCCGTCGATGAGAAGACAGAGATCGGCAGTCCCCGGCAGCGGTGTAGCCGCGTGCGGCTGGAACTCGGCCCCCGCCTGGTGGAGATTGATCTTCTGGTCGCCGAAACGCAGCGCCAGGCGACCACCACCGAACTCCTCGCGCACCATGCCGACCCGCTCGTAGAACGCGACGGTCGCCTCGGGGTCGGTACAGGTCAACACGATGTGGTCGAGCGCGCGGATCCGCATGCGCAGATCATGGCGCGCCTGCGCTTCTACGGCCAGAGCCCGGTGGCGGGCGGCACGCGCAGGCCGTAGCGCGCACCGAGCCTGTTGAGCAGCTCGATCAGCTGCTTCTTCGTCGCCGTTGCGTGCAGCGAGAAGCGCCAGCCGATCGGGTCGGATGCCTGGCCCGACTTGAGCCACCGGATGTAGGCGCGGTTGGCGGCGAGCGACTGGTCGAACGAGCGCTCGAGCAGCGTGACGACGCGGCGCAGCGACGCTGGCGGCACCGGCAGCGCGTTGACCTTCTCGCGTGCGGCCAGGCGCCGCGGGATGATGAGGCGATCGATGCGATAGGCCGCCTCGACGTGCGACACCCGGCCCGCGGCGACATCGTCGAGCAGCAGGTTGAGGTCGAGGCGCGGCTTGCCGCCGACCGACAGCGTGCGGATGGCGCGCTCGAGCCAGTCACGGGCGTTGAGCATCGTCAGCGAGAAGCCCTTCGGCATCGGCTCGTTGAAGCGCGTGCCGCCCTTGAAGGTCAGCACCGGGATGACCCGCATGGAGCCGTGCTCGCGGAGGTACGCGAGTCCGTCCGCCGACAGCTTCGCCCCGCCGTTGACGGACTCGCCGGCCGCTCCACCGAAGTCGCCGCCGCCGATCAGCACGCGCTTCTGCGCGCGCGTCGAGACGGCGCTGAGCACAGCCTGCTCGGCGGAGAGCGCGATCTCGCCGGAGCAGCGCTGCACCGTCGTGCCGAAGCAGTTGGCGCCGAGGTTCGCCCCACCGGCGGCGGTCGGCTTGAGATCCAGATTGCGCATCATCTGCGCAGGCGGGGCCTCGAGCGTGACCATCGAGGAGAGCTTCACCTGGAAGCCGCCGATCGTCACCTCGATCGTGATCTTCACGGTGAGCGTGCCGCGACGCGCCAGCTCGCGCTGCAGCTCGGGCGAGAGCGTGAGGATGATCGCGTCCTGCGTGGCGCGGTCAGACGTGCTGGTCCCGGTCGAGATGACCTGGCCGTCGACCATCATGATCACCTTCACCGAGCAGGTCTCGGACGTGCCGGAGCAGCCGAGGTCCACATGAATCGTGCCGTCCGGCTCGACGTTCAGCCCCGCGTCGAGCACCGACTCGACCGACGCGGCCATCGGCGCGGCGGGCGTCACCGATCCCGACGCGGTCGAGGCCAGGCTCTCGCCGTACGCATTCGACGCAATGACCGTGAAGGTGTACGCCGTCGAGTTGGTCAGGCCCGCCACGGTGCACGAGAGCGGGCCGGACGTCCACGCGCACGTCTGGCCGCCTGGCGATGCCGTGACGGTGTACGCGATCACGCGCCCGCCGCCGGTGAATGCGGGCGCCGTCCACTCGACCTTCGCGGAGCGATCACCCGCCGTCGCAGTGACGCCCGTCGGGCGGTCGGGCACGACGCCGCGGATGCGCGCCGTCGCCGTCGGCTGGGCGAGCGTGTAGTTGTCGACGTCGGTGCCGGCGAGCGCCATGCCCGCGACGGACACGACCTTGCTCTCGGCCACCGTCGGGTCGGCGAACGTGCCGACCGCGTTCGTGACGTCCAGGCGTACATCATCGACGCCGACCACGCCAACGAGCGCCGCGCTCGACGTCGTCAGCTGCGCCGCGGTGGTCTCGTCGAACGGACGATCTGCGGCGGTCACACCCTCCACGGTGAGCTGCTTGCGCTGCACGGACACGATGACCTGCTGCGTCAGGCCGCTCTGGAAGTTATCGGCATCGGTCGGCGTGAAGGTCGCGGTGACGACATGCTGGCCGGCTGGCAGCTTGGTGCCACTGGCGACCGCCGTGCCGCCGACGGTGTACGCGTAGGTGCCAGGGACGTCCGTGCCATCGAACGCGGCGCTCGGATTCAGCTGCGTCGCCGACAGCAGCGTGCCGTACGTGATCGTGGCCGGCGTGACCCACGTGATCGTCGCGAAATCCTTCTCCACGATGGTGAACGTCCCCGTCGCGTACGCGAAGTCGTAGTTCGCGGCAGCCGCACCAGAGCCATGAATGTCGTACGCGCCGGGCGTCTCACCGGGGTCGCGCACGAGGGACACGGGAGCGGTCAGCACGCTCTCGGTATCGCCGCGCACGAAGCCGGTGATCAAGCGGTTGAGCGGCGGATCGACGAGACCACGGCGGCGCTGCGCGTTGACCGGCGTGACGGTGAGCGTCGCCGGGTTGACGGTGATCGCGAGCTGGCTCGACGTCTGCTGCAGGTAGTTGGCGTCCGTGGCGATCGTGCCGCTGACCTGGCACGTGCCGGCGCCCGTGGTCTCGAGGCTGGCCCCCGTCACCGCACACGGTCCCGAGTCGACGTGGTACGTGATCGCGCCGGTGCCAGAGTACGACCCGGCCGATAGCGTCGTCGCCTGGCCGTAGATGCGCGTCGTCGCGACGGCGCCGACCACGAGCGACTGCGGTGCTCGGTTGACGACGAGCGTCACGTTGCGCGCAGCACCCGCGTAGCTGACGGTGTTGTCGGGGGTGAACTCGACGTGCAGGGTGTGGGTGCCGGCCGGCAGGACGTCACCGGCGGAGATCGTCTGCCCGCCGATCGAGTAGTCGAAGCGTCCCTCGCTGGAGACCTCGCGGTAGGCGTCGAAGGCCATCGCGCTCAGCTGCGTTGCCGACAGCGGCGTCTCGTAGGTGATCGCCGAGAGCGACGCCCAGGTGATGCTCACGCTCGCCTGCTGGACCGTGATGGCACCTTGGACGTAGACGACGTCGTAGTTCGCCGCGGTACCGCCGGAGCAGCGCGTCCACGGCGTGTGGCCGGCGTCGGTCGAGCGGGTGTAGGCCGTCGTGCACGTCTGGCCGGTGACGACCGTCGGTGCGTCACCGTTGCGCAGGCCGACGGGACCCGGAGCGACCGTAGGCACCGGATCACCGTGCGTGACGGTGGCGCTCGAGGCGGTGATGGTCAGCGTGGCGCGCTGGATGGTGACCGTGCCGCCGACGTAGACGAACGTGTAGTTGG
Source organism: Gaiellales bacterium (assembly GCA_051007275.1). Lineage (GTDB taxonomy): Bacteria > Actinomycetota > Thermoleophilia > Gaiellales > F1-60-MAGs149 > F1-60-MAGs149. The sequence continues at coordinate 5,102 of JBPCSK010000237.1, forward strand.
CCGAGGTGGCATTGGCGCAGATTGTCGTGGGCGACGACGAAACGGCGGCGGTGCTCACGTACGTGGTCGTGCAGGTGATCCCCGTCACGATCGACGCGGTGTCGCTGTTCGCGAACGCCGAGTAGGTCGGGTTGATCACCGGGATCGGATCGCCGTACGTCACCGTCGGGCTGGCGGCAGTGACGGTGACGGACTTGCGCGAGATGGCGACGGAGCCGGCGGTGTACGAGAACGCGTAGTTGGCCGCCACCGCACCGGCGCACGAGGTGGTCGGCGTCGTGCCGAAGGCCGAGGTGCTGACGTACGTGGTGGTGCAGACCGGGTGCGTGGTGACGATCTCGCCGCCGATCTCGCCGTTCACGAGCCCGTCGTACACCGGCGCGACGGACGGCACCGCGTCACCGAACGTGCGCGTCGGGCTCGACGCGGTGATCGTCGCGGCCTTGCGCGCGATCGTGACGGTGCCGAGCGGGTACGTGAACTGGTAGTTCGCGGCCGCGGCGCTCGTGCACTGCGTCGTCGGCGCGCTCGCGACGGGCGACGTCGGCAGGTACGTCGTGGAGCACGACGGCGTGGCCGTCAGCACCGTCTGGGTCTCCCCCGTCTTCCAGCCCGTGTACGACAGCACCGAGACTGCGGGCACCCCATCGCCGTACGTCGGCGTGAGATTCGTCGGCGTGACCGCCACCGACTTGCGCTGCACGGTCGCAGTGCCCGCGACGTACGCGAACGAGTAGTTGCTGGCCGCGGCACCGGAGCAGCTCGTCGTGCCGCCGGCGGCGACCGTGGTCGAGGTCGTGTACGTCGTGGTACACGTCGGCTGCGTCGACAGCGCAGTGCTTGACTGCTCATTCACCCAGCCGCTGAACTGCGGCGCGACCGTCGGGATCGCGTCGCCGTAGGTCGGCGTCACGCTCGACGCCGTGATCGTCAGCTGCTTCTTCGCGATCGTCACCGACCCACCCGTGTACGCGAACGAGTAGTTGTCGGCCACCGCGCCGGAACACGTCGTGGTCGGCGTCACGCCGAACGCCGTCGACGCGAGGTACGTCGTCGAGCACGTCGGTTGCGTGGTGAGGATCGCCGACGTATCGCTGTTGGCGAACGCCGAGTAGGACGGCGTGATCGTCGGCACCGCATCGCCGTACGTCACGCTCGGGCTGGATGCCGTGATGGTGATCGGCTTCTGGTTGATCGTGACGGCGCCGGCCGTGTAGGAGAACGAGTAGTTCGCCGCGACCGCACCCGAGCAGGTCGTCGTGCGGCTCGCCAGGGCAGCGGCCACTGCCGTCGTCGTCGTGTACGCCGTCGAGCACGACGGCTGCGTGGTCACCACCCCGGGCGTCGAAGCCGTCTGGGAATTCGCGAGCGTGAACGACGCCGTCACCGTCGGCACCGCCGCGCCGTAGGTGACGACGTGGCTCGACGCCGTGACCACGATCGGACGCTGGTTGATCGTGACGGTGCCGGCGATGTACGACGGCAGGTAGTCGGTGGCGGTGCCGCCCGAGCAGGTCGTCGTCGGCGTCGTGCCGACGTTGGTGGTCGTGGTGTACGTGGTGGTGCAGCTCTGGCCCGTCACCACGGCCGACGTCGCGCCATTGATCAGGCCGCTGTACGACGCGGAGATCGA
>JBPCSK010000238.1:0-3862 GCA_051007275.1 Gaiellales bacterium
GCCTTATGAAGACCGATGATGCTTGCGAGTCGAAGGCATATCACATAAATAAAAAAAGGAACCGCTAATATCTCGGCTCCTTCATCCGCATGCTGGCGGAGCGGACGGGGCTCGAACCCGCGACCTCCGGCGTGACAGGCCGGCGTTCTAACCAACTGAACTACGTCCCCAGTCAGGGCGGCAGCATAGCCCAGATTCGGTGAAGGGAGTGGCACAACCGGCGGGGGTCGCGGTAGGGTTCCGGTCGGGACGCACGGGGACATTTCCAGGGTGAGTGCGACCGCTACGGTCGCGTACGCGAAAGGCCAAGCAGATGACTGCGAAGACGACTGCCTCCTCCGCCGCGCAGCGGCCATCGCTGCTCGAGCTCGAGCAGGCGATGCCATTCTCCACGCGACATATCGGTCCGCGCGAGGCCGACCAGGCCGCGATGCTGGCGGAGCTCGGCTACGACAGCCTCGATGCGCTCGAGGCCGCCGCCGTGCCGCAGGCGATCCGCATGCGCGAGGCGATCGACGTGCCCGCGGCGGCGACGGAGATCGACGTGCTGGCCGAGCTGCGCGAGATCGGCAGCCGCAATCGCGTGATGACCCAGATGATCGGGCTGGGCTACTACGACACCCACACGCCGCAGGTCGTCCTGCGCAAGGTCTTCGAGAATCCGGCGTGGTACACGGCCTACACGCCGTATCAGCCAGAGATCTCGCAGGGCCGACTCGAGGCGCTGCTCAACTACCAGACGGTGGTCGCAGACCTGACGGGGCTGCCGCGCGCCAACGCATCGCTGCTCGACGAGGCGACGGCCGCAGCCGAGGCAATGACGCTGTGCTTCCTCCATGCCAAGCTCGACGCGGGCATCTTCCTCGTTGACGCCGACGCGCTGCCGCAGACGATCGCCGTCATCCAGACGCGAGCCGAGCCGCTGGGCATCGAGGTCGTGGTGGCCGATCTGGAGGCGGGGCTCCCCGACGGCGACGTCGTCGGCGCGCTGCTCCAGCATCCGGGAGCCGACGGCCGCGTCCGCGACTGGCGTGACACGATCGAGCAGCTCCACGCGCGGGACGCACTCGCGGTGCTGGCGGCAGATCCGCTTGCCCTCGTCCTCCTGGCATCACCCGGATCGATGGGCGCGGACATTGCGATCGGCTCCATGCAGCGCTTCGGGGTGCCGATCGGCTTCGGTGGCCCGCACGCCGCCTACATGGCGGTCCGCGACGGTCTCGAGCGATTGATGCCCGGCCGCCTCGTCGGCGTGTCGATCGACGCCGACGGCGCTCCCGCTCTGCGCCTCGCCCTCCAGACGCGTGAGCAGCACATCCGGCGTGACAAGGCGACGTCGAACATCTGCACCGCGCAGGTGCTGCTCGCCGTGATCGCCAGCATGTACGCCGTGTACCACGGGCCCGACGGCCTGCGGGCGATCGCCGAGCGCGTGCATCGCCTCGCCGCGATCTTCGCCGAGGGGCTGCGCCGCGGTGGCCTCAACGTCCTGCACGAGACGTTCTTCGACACGATCCAGGTGCGCGTGCCGCACCACGCGGACATCGTGATCGCCCAGGCACGCCAGTTCGGCATCAACCTGCGTCGCGTCAATCGCGATGTCGTCGGGATCTCGCTGGATGAGGTCACCGAGCGCCATCACGTCGAGGATCTCTGGAAGATCTTCCGCTGCGAGGGCGACATCCACGCGCTCGACGCGGAGACGCCCGACGCGCTGCCCGCGGGGCTGCTGCGGACCGAGGCGATCCTGCAGCATCCGGTCTTCCACGAGTACCGCTCCGAGACGCAGATGCTCCGCTACCTGCGCCGGCTGTCAGGCAAGGACATCGCGCTCGACCGCTCCATGATCCCGCTTGGCTCGTGCACGATGAAGCTCAACGCGACGACCGAGATGCAGGCCGTGACGTGGCCCGAGTTCGCGTCGATCCACCCCTTCGCACCGCTGGATCAGACTGACGGCTACCTGCTGCTGATCAACGAGCTGGAGCGCTGGCTCGTCGCCATCACCGGCTACGACGCGGTCTCGCTGCAGCCGAACGCCGGCTCGCAGGGCGAGTTCGCGGGCCTGCTGGCGATCCGCGGCTATCACCGCAGTCGCGGTGACGAGCAGCGCGACGTCTGCCTGATCCCGATCTCGGCGCACGGTACGAACGCCGCGAGCGCCGTCATGGCGGGCATGCGCGTCGTCGTCGTGGCGTGCGACGACCGGGGCGACGTGGACCTCGAGGACCTCAAGGCCAAGATCGCCGAGCACGGCGATGACCTCGCGGCGCTGATGATCACGTATCCCTCGACCCACGGCGTATACGAGGAGGCGGTCGGCGAGATCTGCGGTCTCGTGCACGACGCGGGCGGCCAGGTCTACGTCGACGGTGCCAACATGAACGCGCTCGTAGGCGTCGCCCAGCCGGGCAAGTTCGGCGCCGACGTATCGCATCTGAACCTTCACAAGACCTTCTGCATCCCGCATGGCGGCGGTGGCCCGGGCGTCGGGCCCGTCGCGGTGCGCGCGCACCTGCGGCCGTTCCTGCCCAATCACCCGCTGCAGCCGGCTGCCGGCCCGGCCACCGGTCCAGGGCCGATCTCGGCGGCGCCGTGGGGCTCTGCGAGCATTCTGCCGATCTCGTGGGCGTACATCCGTCTGATGGGGCCGGACGGGCTCAAGCAGGCCACGCAGGTGGCGGTGCTCAACGCCAACTACATCGCGCAGCGGCTCAAGCCGCACTTCCCGATTCTCTACACGGGGCAGAACGATCTCGTGGCGCACGAGTGCATCGTCGACCTTCGTGATATCACCAAGGAGACGGGCGTGACGGTCGAGGATGTCGCCAAGCGGCTCATCGACTACGGCTTCCACGCGCCCACGATGTCGTTCCCCGTTGCGGGCACCCTGATGGTCGAGCCGACGGAGTCGGAGGACCGCCACGAGCTCGACCGCTTCTGCTTCGCGATGATCGCGATCAAGGGCGAGATCGACCGTGTCGCCGCAGGCGAGTGGCCGGCCGACGACAACCCGCTCGTCAACGCGCCGCACACGGCGCACATGCTGACGGGCGACTGGGAGCACCCGTACTCGCGCGATGAGGCGGTCTACCCGCTGCCGACGATGGGGCCGGAGAAGTACTGGCCGCCGGTGCGTCGCATCGATCAGCCGTACGGCGATCGACACCTCATCTGCGTCTGCCCGCCGATCGCAGATCTGGTGACAGGCGACTAGTCGCCTGGCGAGTACCGCTCAGCAGCACCTGCTGCTACCTTGCCGGGTATGGATCAGAAGGTCTCCCACATCGCGATGTACATCCTCGCGATCATGCTTGTCGCCTGCGTCGCGGTCGTGCTCGTGTTCAAGGGCATCGACGCGGTGCCGCACGGGTGGCTCGGCGTCGCCGTCGCCGGTGTGCTCACCGTCGCCGCGCTGGCGATGACGCGCCTCAAGTTCGGCCACTAGCCTCGTTCCCACCGGCGTGTAGGGCCCGGTCGCGGCGTGCGCTTGACGGCGTACTGCAGGTCGCAACCGTCGCGTGCGCTACGGCGAGCGCTTGAATGCTGCGTTGATGAGCGCGGGCATATCGCCCCAGATGTCGTTCGAGTGCAGCACCACGCCGACGATGGTGTGACCGCCGCGCTTGACGGCGACGGCGAGGCATCCGCCGGCGAGCGTCGTGAAGCCCGTCTTCCCGCCGATCGTGCCCGCGAAGTTCTCGAGCATCTTGTTGTGGTTCTCGTACATCTTGGTCTTGCCCGTATCGGGCCAGCGCACCGTGTGGTGCCACGTACCGACGGCCTTCGCGAAGGTCGGGTTGCCGAGGGCGCGGGCGAGGATGATCGCCTGGTCGCGCGCGGTCGACCAGTTGGTCGCGTC
>JBPCSK010000239.1:0-2108 GCA_051007275.1 Gaiellales bacterium
GGCGTGTTCCTGATGGGCGAGGAGATCGGCCGCTTCGAGGGCTCGTACAAGGTGACGGCCGGCCTCTGGGCCAAGTACGGCGGCAAGCGCGTGCGCGAGACGCCGATCTCGGAGGAGGGCTTCGTCGGCGCCGGCATCGGCGCGGCGATGCTCGGCCTCCGCCCGGTCTGCGAGATCATGACGATCAACTTCATCATCCCCGCCATGGACATGGTCGTGAACCACGCCGCCAAGGTGCGCTCGATGTTCGGCGGCAAGGTCGGCGTGCCGATGGTGATCCGCACGCCAGGCGGCGCGGGCGCGCAGCTGACGGCGCAGCACTCGCAGAGCCTCGAGGCGTGGTTCGCGCACGTGCCGGGCCTCAAGGTCGTGGCGCCGTCGAACCCATGGGACGCCTACGGGATGCTCAAGACGGCGATCCGCGACGACGACCCCGTGCTGTTCGTCGAGAACCTCGTGCTCTACAACCTGACGGGCGAGGTGCCGGAGGAGGGGACCGACGTCACCGTCCCCTTCGGCCAGGCCAACGTGGTGCGCGAGGGCACCGACCTCACGATCATCGCGCACTCCTACACCGTGCGCCGCGCGCTCAACATCGCCGATCGCTTCCTGCAGGAGGGCATCTCCGTCGAGGTCGTCGACCTGCGCTCGCTGCGCCCGCTCGACATCGACACCTGCATCGCGAGCGTGAAGAAGACGACGCGCTGCCTCGTGGTCGAGGAGGGCTGGGCGACCTTCGGGATCGGCGCGGAGATCGCCGCGCGCCTGCACCGCGCGTGCTTCGACGAGCTGGACGCGCCGGTCGAGCGCGTCGGCGGCGCCGAGGCGCCGATGCCGTACGCCAAGAACCTCGAGTCGGCCGCGCTGGCCCAGGAGGACAAGATCGCCGCCGCCGCTCGCCGGCTGCTGGCCGACTGCGGACTGGTGGAGGGCTAGATGGCCGACGAGCTCGTCATGCCCCGCCTGTCCGACACGATGGAGCGCGGCACCATCGCGCGCTGGGTCAAGCAGGAGGGCGATGCCTTCGCCAACGGTGACGTGCTCGCCGAGATCGAGACCGACAAGGCGCTGATGGAGCTGACGGCCTACGACGACGGCGTGCTCCTCAAGATCCTCGTGCCCGACGGCGGCGAGGCCGAGCTCGGCGCGCCGATCGCGATCACCGGCGAGGCCGGGGAGGAGGTGCCGGCCGAGCTCCTGCAGGCCGCACCCGCCGCTCCTGCGGTCGCGGAGGAAGCGGTGCAGACCACGGCTGCGTCCGCCGCGCCGGCGTCGGCATCGACGGGTGGATCTGCCGGGGCGAGCGAAGTCCGCGCCAGCCCGATCGCCCGCAAGCTGGCCACGGAGCACGGCATCGACCTGCGCGTCCTCGCCGGCAAGGGATCGGGTCCCGACGGGCGCATCGTCAAGATCGACGTCGAGCGACTGATCGGCAAGGTCGAGTCGGAAGGCGTGGCCGCGCCTCCGGTGCAGGCGCAGCCGGGTCCGACGCCCGCCCCGCCCAAGCACGTGCCGACCGCGCTCGCCGACGAGGTGCGCATCGAGAAGCCGTCGAGCATGCTGCGCGCGATCGCCCAGCGCATGGGCGAGTCGAACGGCCCCGTCCCGCACTTCTACGTCGAGTCGCAGATCGACATGGGCAAGGCCCTTGAGCTGCGCAAGGAGCTCAACGAGGCGCTCGACGGCGCGGCCAAGGTGTCGGTGACCGACATGATCATCCGCGCCAGCGCTCTGGCGCTGCTCGAGCACCCCGACGTGCACCGATCGTGGGTCGCCGAGGGCCTTGCCTACCACCCGCACGCCAACGTCGGCATCGCGGTCGCGCTCGACGAGGGCCTGATCGTCCCCGTGGTGCGCCACGCCGACCAGAAGTCGCTTGTCGAGATCGCGGCGGAGAGCCAGGACCTCGCCGAGCGCGCACGTGCCGGCCGCCTGCTACAGGACGAGATCGAGGGCGGCACCTTCACCGTCTCGAACCTCGGCATGTTCGGCGTCACGCGCTTCATGGCCATCATCAACCCGCCGGAGCCTGCGATCCTCGCGGTCGGGGCGACGGTCGAGACGCCCGTCGTGCGCGACGGCGAGGTCGTCGTGCGGCCGATCATGAC
>JBPCSK010000240.1:0-6636 GCA_051007275.1 Gaiellales bacterium
CGCCGATGCCGATCGTGAAGCTGCAGGCGAATCTCATGCAGGTGCTGCCCAACCCGCCGGTCACGCCGGCTGCGGTCGAGCTGCTGGAGCGCGACAACGTCGCCGCGAGCCTGACGGGCGTCGAGCAGGAGTTCGGGTTCGTCCCGGTCGGCTTCGCTGCGCACGTCGCGTCGCACGGGCTCGAGCTCTAGATCGCGGATACTCCTCGCGTGGACCTCGTCCTCGCATCGACCTCGCCGCAGCGCCACGCGATCCTGACGTCCCTCGGCGTGCCCTTTCGTGCCGTGCCGCCCGACTACGACGAGGTTCCTATCCCCGGCTCGCCCGAGGAGGTCGTGCAGGAGCGCGCGCTGGGCAAGGCGCGTTCCGTCGCGGCCTGCACGGGCGACCGGCCCGTGCTGGGTGTCGATACCGAGGTTGTCGTGGAGGGTGGTCAGGTGCTCGGGCAGCCTGCGGATCCGGGTGCTGCTCGCGCGATGCTCGCGCACCTCGCCGGTCGGGAGCACCGCGTCCTGTCGGGCATCGCGCTCATCGGCGAGCAGGAGCAGGTAGCCGTGGCGGAGACGCGGGTGCGTCTCGTTGCGCTTGACGACGCCGAGCTCGATGCCTACGTGGCGCGGGGCGAGTGGCGCGGTCGCGCTGGTGGGTACGCGATTCAGGAGACCGGGGCCGCGCTCGTGCAGGCGATCGTCGGCGACTACGCGAACATCGTCGGCCTGCCGGTGGCGCTGCTCGGCGAGCTCCTCGCGGGGGAGGGCATCAGCCTCGTCCGCGCGGGAGGGAATGCCGAATCCGCGTAGAATCCGGCATCTGAAGCGGCAGCACCTGCCGCAAGGGAGCTCCCAATCGGCATCAGGAACTGGACCTTCGGCTTCGGCAGCCGCGATATGGCCGTCGACCTCGGCACCGCGAACACGCTCGTCTACGTCCGTGGGCGCGGCATCGTGCTGTCCGAGCCGTCCGTGGTCGCGCTCGATCAGATGACGCGCACGGTCCTCGCCGTCGGCATCGAGGCCAAGCGCATGCTCGGCCGCACGCCCGCGTCGATCACTGCCATCCGCCCGCTCAAGGACGGCGTCATCGCCGACTTCGAGGTGACGGAGGAGATGCTCCGCCACTTCATCCAGAAGGTGCACCAGAATCGCTGGGCGCATCCGCGCGTCGTGGTCTGCGTCCCGTCGGGCGTGACCGGCGTTGAGAAGCGCGCGGTGGAGGAGGCGGCGCTGTCCGCCGGTGCTCGCGTGGCGTATCTGATCGAGGAGCCCATGGCCGCAGCCATCGGCGCCGGTCTGCCGGTCTCGGAGCCGAGCGGCAACATGATCGTGGATATCGGCGGCGGCACGACCGAGGTGGCCGTCATCTCCCTCGGCGGCATCGTCGTGGCGCAGTCGATCCGCGTCGGTGGCGACGAGCTGGACGACGCGATCGTCAAGTACGTGCAGCGCGCCCACAAGCTGCTCGTCGGCACGCAGACGGCCGAGCAGGTGAAGATCGAGATCGGCAGCGCGTATCCGCGTGCCGACGAGGAGGCGTCGTGCGAGGTGCGCGGTCGCGACCTCGTGACGGGCCTGCCGAAGACGATCCTCCTGACCTCCGCCGAGGTGCGCAGCGCCCTCGAGGAGCCGCTGATCGAGATCATCGGCGCCATCAAGTCGACGCTCGTCAAGACGCCGCCGGAGCTCGCAGCCGACATCATGGACAAGGGCATCGTCCTGGCTGGTGGTGGCGCGCTGCTGACGCGGCTCGACGAGCGCGTGCGGGCTGAGACGCAGATGCCCGTGCAGATCGCCGAGTCGCCGCTCACGTGCGTGGCAGTCGGCTCGGGGCGCTCGCTCGATGAGTTCGAGGTGCTCCAGCGCATGCACATGAACCAGAGCAGTCGCGGCAAGCGCCGCCGCTAGAGGCGCTGGCCTGGCTATCGCCGGGCCTGTGCGAGACTCCAGACGCATGCAGTACTCGACCGCACCGACCCCGAACGAGCCCGAGACGCGGCCGCTCGCCGCGGGCATCGTGGGCGCGTCGGGCTATGCCGGGCAGGAGCTGATCCGCATCCTCGAGGGGCACCCCGCGATCCGCCCCGCCGTGCTCCAGGCCCGCAGCGATGGCTTCGATGACATCAGCGCGGAGGGGCTGGCAGGCTGCGATGTCGTTTTCCTCGCGCTGCCGCACGGCGAGTCGCGCGTCCTGGGCGAGCAGCTGCTCGAGCTCGGCACGCAGGTCGTCGACCTCGGCTCCGACTTCCGCGTTGACGGCTGGACCTACGGTCTGCCCGAGCTCCATCGCGCGAGCGTCCGCGTGGCGCGCGCGGTGGCCAACCCCGGGTGCTACGCGACGGCTGCGATCCTCGGGGTCGCTCCGCTGGCGGCGGCCGGGCTGATCGACGGCCCGGTGCATCTCGACGGTAAGTCGGGCGTGACCGGTGCCGGACGAACGCCGACCGAGAAGACGCACCTGCCGGAGATCTACAACGGCGTCACGCCGTACTCGGTGACGGGGCATCGTCACCTCGGTGAGATCGAGCAGGAGCTCGGCCTGCTTGCCGGCGCACCGCAGCCGGCGACCTTCGTGCCGCACCTCCTGCCGTCCAGCCGCGGGCTGCTCGTGACCGCGCACGTGCGCCTCGTCAGTCCGCTCGATCAGTCGGATCTCGACGACCTGTACCGCGACCGCTACGGCGACGAGCCGTTCGTGCGGCTCGGCGGCATGCCCGCTCCGCAGAAGCTCGCCGGCTCGAACGTCTGCTGGATCAGCAGCTGGGTCGACGAGCGGACGGGCACGGTCCTGATCACCTCGGCGCTCGACAACCTCGTCAAGGGCGCAGCGGGTCAGGCCGTGCAGAACGCCAACATCATGCTCGGCGTTGACGAGGGCGCCGGGCTCACGGTGCGGGGCCTGTGGCCGTAGGTGTTCTGCATCCGCGAGGCTTCGTGGCCGCTGGCGTGACAGCGGGCATCAAGGCATCGGGTCGACCTGATGTGGCGCTCATCGCCGCCGATCGCGCGGTGCCCGCTGCGGCCGTCTTCACGCGCAGCGCGACTGCCGCACCGCCGGTCGTAGTCTCCCGCGCGCACATCGCGAACGGTGCGGTGCGTGCCATCCTCGTGCAGAGCGGCAATGCGAACGCGGCCACCGGCGCCCGCGGCATGCGCGACGCAGAGCAGATGGTCGCGCTGGTGGCCGACGGTCTCGGCTGTGCCGCTGCCGAGGTGCTGGTCGCCTCGACGGGCGTGATCGGCGTGCCGCTCCCGATGGACAAGGTCGAGGTCGGAATCGCCGAGGCGCTCGCGACGCTGTCGCCCGACGGCGGCGACGACGCTGCGCGAGCGATCACGACGACGGACGCCGCTCCGAAGCTGGCGCAGGCGACCGTGCAGACCGCGCTCGGTGAGGTGCGCGTGGGCGGCATCGCCAAGGGCGCCGGCATGATCCGCCCGGATCTGGGAACGATGATCGCCGTCGTCACCACCGACGCGCCGCTGACGCCCGACCAGTCCGACGCGCTGCTGCGCGACGCCGTGGATGCCACGTTCAACTGCATCACCGTCGACGGCTGCACCTCGACGTCCGACACCGTGGCGCTGCTGGCGAGCGGCGTGGTGGAGGGGACCCTCGATGCTGCGGGGCTGGACGCGGTAGGTCAGGCAATCCATGCGGTCTGCGAGGACCTCGCGCTGCAGATCGTTCGTGACGGCGAGGGGGCGCATCGCATCGCGCGCTGGCAGGTGGTGGGCGCCGAGACCGATCGCGCCGCCAAGGCGATCGCGTACGCCGTCGGCGAGGCGCAGCTCGTGCGGTGCGCGCTCAATGGCGGCGACCCCAACTGGGGACGCATCATCGCCGCCCTCGGCGTGGCTGGCGAGCGCGTCGACCCTGCGCGCATCGAGGTGTCGATCGGCGGGCACGTGCTGTGCCGCCACGGCGCGGCTGTCGACGGTGTCGATCGGCCCGCGGTTGATGCGGCGGCCGCCGAGTCCACCGTCGAGATCCGCATCGACCTGGGCCTCGGCGACGGGGCCGCGTCGCTCTGGGCCTCGGACCTATCGAAGCTCTACGTGGAGCTGAACGCGGAGTACACGACGTGAGCGGAGCGCTCGTCGCCAAGCTCGGGGGTAATGCGCTGGCACTGCTCCCCGATGCGCTGGCCGCCGCAGAAGGTCGTCCGCTGGTGCGCGTGCACGGCGGCGGAGCGCAGATCACCGCCCTGATGGAGACCCGTGGCATCGTGTCGCGCTGGGTCGACGGTCGCCGCTTCACCGATCTGCCAACCCTGGCGTGCGCTCGCGTCGCGCTCGCCGACGTCTCGGATTCGCTGCTGGCGGAGCTGCGCGAGCTCGGTCGCGAGGCCCAGCCGTTTCGTACGGGCGAGCTGCTCGAGTGCACGCGCCGCGTGGAGCTCGGTCTCGTCGGCGAGCCTGCCACGCTCGAGACCGAGCCGATCCGCGCTGCGTGGAACGCCGACCGCATTCCGCTGATCGCACCGATTGGTCGTGATGGCGCCTCGCCGCGCCTGCTCAACGTGAACGCCGACGACGTCGCCTCTGCGGTCGCGGTGGCCCTGCAGGCCGATGAGCTCGCATTCCTGTCGGATGTACCCGGCGTGCTGGACGAGAGCGGTGCCGTGCTGGCGAGCATCTCGGCCGCTGCTCCGCCCGCGGTGAGCGGCGGGATGCTGCCTAAGCTCGAGGCGTGCAGCGCCGCGCTCGCGTGAGGGGTGCGCCGCGTTCGCATCGGCGCGGGAACCGAGGTGACGGTATGAGCATCGCGCGTCGCGGCGACGACGTGATGATGACGAACTATCCGCCGCGACCGCTCGCGCTCGTGCGCGGCGAGGGATGCTGGGTATGGGACGACTCGGGCAATCGCTACCTCGACCTGGTGGCCGGAATCGCGGTTGTGACGCTCGGCCATGCGCATCCGGCTCCCGCGCGTGCGCTCGCCGAGCAGGCCGCCGTCCTCGGACACGTCTCCAACCTGTTCTGGAGCGAGCCCGCCGTCGCGCTGGCTGAGCGCCTCTGTGCGCTCAGCGGCATGGAGCGTGCCTTCTTCTGCAACTCCGGGGCCGAGGCCAACGAGGCTGCGATCAAGCTGGCCCGTCGCCACGGACGCGAGGTGGGAGGAGAGGCCAAGCACGGCATCGTCAGCCTCGAGGGCGCCTTCCATGGCCGCACGATGGGCGCGCTGGCCGCGACCTGGGGTGCGTCGAAGAAGGCGCCGTTCGAGCCGCTGCCCGCCGGCTTCAAGCAGGTGCCGCGCGACGAGGGGGAGGCGTTGCGCGCTGCCGTCGGCCCACGAACTGCTGGCGTGCTGATCGAGCCGATTCAGGGCGAGGGCGGCGTCAACGTGATCGATGGCGCGTACCTCGCACTGGCGCGTGAGCTGTGCGACGAGCACGACGCGCTGCTGATCTTCGACGAGGTCCAGACCGGCATCGGACGCACGGGTGCCTGGTTCTCGTTCCTGCGTACCGACGTTCGCCCTGACGTGATCACGCTCGCCAAGGGCCTGGCGTCCGGGCTGCCGATTGGCGCGGTGCTGTCGCGACAGCTCGCGACGGGGTTTCAGCCGGGTGACCACGGCACGACGTACGGTGGTTCGCCGGCGATCGCGGCGGGCGCACTGGCGACGATCGATGCGGTCGAGGCCGAGGACCTGATCGGTAACGCCCAGCGCATGGGCGAACGGCTCGTGACGGGCATGCGCGCACTGCCGGGCGTCGCCTCGGTCCGCGGCGCGGGGCTGATGGTCGCCGTCGAGCTGGCCGATGGTGATTCGGCCGGAGTCGCCGCGGCGCTGCGCGAGCGCGGCGTGCTCGTCAACGCGGTGACCGCGTCCGCGCTGCGTCTGATCCCACCGCTCGTCATCGACGCGGCGCAGATCGACCTCGCGGTGGCCACGCTGGGCGCCGTGCTCGCCGACCGCGCCTGACGCCGGTTGCGCCCGTCGGGCAGGTACCCGACACTGCCTGCATGACGCAGCGACCCATCTTCGACTACCTCGCGACCTTCGGCTTCGGCTACTTCTTCGGTCTCGGCGCCCTCGCGCTGCTGCACTTCTTCATCGCATGGCCGTCGACCTACCAGAATGCCGCCCTGCTGGCCCTGCTGAGCGGCGCGGGTGCCGTCGGTGCGCGGCTGTACAACCGCCGCGTCGTGCGGCCCACGGACGGCGAGTAGCGCATGCGTCTGCACGGGATCCATCACGTCACCGCGATCACCGCCGATGGCCCGCGCAACGCCGAGTTCTACGGCGGCGTGCTCGGTCTGAGGCTCGTCAAGAAGACGGTCAACTTCGACGACCCCGGTGCCTACCACCTCTACTACGGCAATCACGCCGGCGAGCCGGGAACGGCGCTGACGTTCTTCGAGTATCCCGGTGCGCGTCTCGGGCGTGCCGGTGAGGGCATGGTCACGCGCATCGACTGGAGCGTCCCAGGCGAGGACGCCCTCGACTGGTGGCAGCGGCACCTCGCCGGCAGGGCGACGACCGAGCGCGGGCATGCGCATCTCGACGTGTGGGATCACGAGGGGCTCGTGACGCGACTGATCGCCGTGCCCGAGAGCGCAGAACTGCCGCATGCCGGCGCGCCGCACATCCCGGCCGAGGTGGCGCTGCGGCGCATGATCGGCGTGCAGGCGC
>JBPCSK010000241.1:0-3472 GCA_051007275.1 Gaiellales bacterium
GCGGCGATCTCCGCCAGCGAGGTCTCAGCGGCACGCCAGACGGCTACGGCACCGTAGCCGCCGGCGCTCAGGAGCAGCGTGAGGAGCGTGGCGGCGAGAACCACCTCGATGCTCGACTGGCCGCGGCGCATGGACGGAGCGTGCCCCAGGCACTGCGTCGCCAAACGCGCGCGCTGCGCACGCAGGCGCCCGCGATCGCCACGCAGGCTGCCCTAGTACCAGCCGCTTGTGTCCTGATAGATGCGCCACATCACGAAGCCGCACGCGCCAGCGACCACGAGCAGGAACAGCGATGTGAAGAGCGTCATGGGCAGCAGGAACGACGCCAGCACCACCACGACGAGGAGCGCGGCGGCGCCGTAGAAGACGAGCTTCTGACGGCCCGTCAGCCACTGCAGCCGCGAGCGGTTGTTGCGCCAGAGCGTGTAGCCGAACCAGACCAGCCCGGCCAGGATCGCGATGCGCACGACCAGCCCCAGAATCCAGATGACGGGACCGGCGACGACCTGCAGCACCGTCACGACCACGGCGGCCAGGACGACGATCGCCCAGTTGATCACCTGCCGGCGCTCCATAATCAGCCGAGCAGTCCCGAGACGGTGAGTGCCCGCGTCGCCAGCGCGGCGGCAACCAACGCGGCGATCGAGAAGATCAGGATGTTGCGCAGGTGGTCGTTGCGGCGAGCGGAGTACGCGAACACGACCAGTGCGGCGGGAAGCAGCCCGTAGACGTAGTGCAGTTGCTGCGCCGCGCGAAGGTTCTGGCTGAGCAGCAGGAGACCGAGGATCGCCTGACCGATGATCACCGTCTGGGACGCGGCGAGCACCTGCGCGTAGGCCTTGTTGGCCGGCAGCTTTCGCTTCCACACGAGCAGGCCCCAGACGCCGGCGACCAGATTGATTGCGATCACGAGGATGCCCAGCCCGAGGTGGATGTCGGTGACCACGTGGAAAGTATGCGTGATGCGGACGCCCCCGCCCTAGTTGATGAGACCGACCTCGGCGAGCGTCTTGAACTGGCTGAAGACCGGCGTCGCGCGATCGCCACGTACGATCGGCCAGTCCGGTGCACGATAGATGGCGATGCGCGCTCCCTCGCTGCAGTCGCCTGTCGGCAGGCACGTGAGCGATCCGGAGAGCCCCGCGTAGCGACTGACATCGAGCAATGCGCGCCGCAGCTGGGCGCGGCTGAACCTGAGGACGCCGCCCGGGAGAACCTGTGCCGTCCGGCGGATCGCATCGACCACCAGCCCCGTGGCGTCGAAGGCGCTCGGTCCGAACACGCCGTCGGGCGGATTCCCGGTCAGCTGTCGGTAGGCCGGCAGGAACCAGTCTCGATAGAAGCGATCATCTTGGACGGCGGAGAAGTCGGGCCCGCTCGCGTAGATACCGCGGGCCTTGGCGCCAAGCGAGGCCACGAAATCCTCGGTCTGGCACGACTCGGCCACCACGATCAGCGACCGGTCGAGGGCGCGCTGGCTCCGAACGGCAGCGGCCACCTGCCCGCAGTCGGGCGTTTGCAGCGAGATGAAGATGGCCTCGGGTGGATCGGCCGCCAAGGCGAGCGCCACCCCCGTACGTGAGTCCTTCGGCTTGAGGCTGAACGACCGCGCGACGGTACCGCCAAGTGCGGCGAAAGAATTGCTGAACGTCCCGGCCAGCTGGCTGCTGTATGCGTCCTCGGCCTTCGCGATCGTCACCGCCGACTGGCGCTCCTGCCGCGAGAAGACGAAATCAGCCACGACGGACCCCTGGATCGCATCGTTGAACGCGGTGCGGAAGTAGGTCCGCTGATGCGCATCGGGATCGGTGAGGCTCGGTGCCGTGTTGGACGGTGAGACCAGGAGCACGTCGTGGTCCGAGAAGACCCGATCGGCGCTGCCGGACGCGGTTCCCGAGCAGGTTGGTCCGATCACGGCCAGCAGGCCGGGCTCGGTCAGCAGGGCCTCCGCGCCAATCCGCCCGGAGAGCGGGCTGCACCCGTCCTTCTCCACGAGCAACGCCACGTCGTGCCCGAGCAGCTGACCCTGATGCTGGTCAAACGCGCCGTCGAGGTAGTCGAGCGCGAGACGGACGCTCGCGAGCACGTCCCGGCCGCTGGCGAAGTCCAGCGCCAGGAACGCGCCCAGATAGATCGGCTCCCCGATCCCGACCTCGACGCAGTCGTTGTCGGCCGGCGCGCAGACGTCGTCCATGGCAGCCGGGTGACTGTCACCGCAGGAGACGAGCACGGCAGCCAAGGCGAGGATCGCCAGCGTGACGAGCAGACCTCTCAACGCGTCCCCAACCACCCGAGGTAGTCACCGCTCGCGATCTCCTGCGCGAGCTGGTGGATCGGTGCGGTGGACGTGACGAACGGT
Organism: Gaiellales bacterium; assembly: GCA_051007275.1. Classification (GTDB taxonomy): domain Bacteria; phylum Actinomycetota; class Thermoleophilia; order Gaiellales; family F1-60-MAGs149; genus F1-60-MAGs149. Next base: position 2,360 of record JBPCSK010000241.1, read on the forward strand.
CCGGCAAACGGCGCGCTGATGGCGAGAATCGCCGTCAGGTCGAACCCGACGATCAACACGATGCCGATAGCCACCAGGCCGTACCGCGATCCCGCCCGCAACGCGACCAGGAGCGCTCCACCGATCAGCGCCATCCCCGTGACGACGCTCAAGATGAACAGCGGTAAGGGCAGCTCCTGCGTGGCAATGACCAGCCGCTGTCGCCGTGATTCCGTCACCGTGGCGAGCGACGACTGCATCGCGTCGGTGGTGACCGACGGGGCGTATGGTCGCGGGCCGTACGAGAACACCAGTCGCGAGAGCCCTGAGATGTCGTCGGCAGCTCGCGACCGCGCCGCTGGGTCGACCTCGAGCAGCGGCCACTCGGCCGTGGTGACCGAGTTGAGGTAGCGCACGAGCGACGCCTGCACGAGACCTGTGTCGGCGGGCGGCAGCGAGGCGCTGGCATACGCGAGCTGGCTGGCCGCTGCGACCTCGGTGCCGACCAGATTCTGCGCCTGGCGCAGCGTGCTGTACTCGCTGTTGATCAGGAACCCGGTGAGGATCGCGAAGAAGCTGCCGAGGACGGTCATGTAGGCGGCGGCTGTCATGCCGGCACCCTCACGACTGCGTGGCGGAACTACAATCACGAGCACCGCGAGCGCGACGAGGGCAAAGGCGAGCGCGCCGCCGACGCAGAGGGCCAGCAGCGCCCCGCCACTCAGCGACGTCAGCCATGTCCTGCGACGTCCGCCTTCATCTCGTCGATCGCCGAACGCCAGTGCTTCTGCACCCGAGCGATATCCGCAGGCGTGAGTGGCACGCTGCCAACGGCGCCTGCGGTCGACAGCCCCTGCTCAGAGACGAGGTAGTCCACGAATGCTCGTTGGGCCGGATGACGTTCGACCTCGTCCAGATTGACGTAGACGTACAGCTCGCGCGCCAGGGGATAGCGGCCCGCATTGATGCCGCCTCGAGTCGGCGCCTGGCACGAGTCGCCGAAGTCCACGGCGAGCAGCCGCACCGTGTTGGTCCACGCGCTGGCCGTCGCGAGGCCTGCGATCCCGAGTGCCCCGGGCTGGTTCAGCATCGTGCTGCGGATCAGCTGCTCCGCAGCCTCCGGCACGTAGTCGG
>JBPCSK010000242.1:0-6150 GCA_051007275.1 Gaiellales bacterium
CGCCCATGGCGCTGACGGCCTCGACGGCCTGGCCGGGCTTGACGCCCATCATCGTGCGCAGGTTCGTGTCGAACGACATCGTCACGAGGATCGGCAGGCCCGGCGCCTCGGCCTTGGCGGCGTTGACGGCGGCCTCGACCTCCTGGAGGTCGCTCATGGTCTCGATCAGGATCGCATCGGCACCACCGGCCACGAGGCCGCGGATCTGCTCCGCGAACAGCTCCTGGGCGGACTCGAGCGTGAGCGTGCCCATCGGCTCCATCAGGTCGCCGCTGGGGCCGACATCGCCGAGCACGTAGGCGCCGGGGTGACGGTCCGCCACCTTGCGCGCGACCGCGGCGCCGGCCTGGTTGAGCTCCTCAACGCGGTCGCCGAGATCGTGCATCTCGAGCCGCGGACGCGTGCCGCCGAAGGTGCAGGTGGTGATCAGGTTCGAGCCAGCCTCGGCGTACGCCTCGAGGATGGCCTCGATCTTCTCCGGATGCTCCACGTTCCAGAGCTCGGGCGCGCCACCGTCCGTGAGGCCCGCGTCCTGGAGCATGGTGCCCATCGCGCCGTCTCCGAGGAGGTGTCCCCCGCCCTGCAGGGTCTCGAGCAGGCCGCTCATGTCACGCCTCCTGGGCCGGGCCGAGCTCGTCGAGCAGGGCGTTGAGGCGGGCCGCATCGAGATCGGCCTCGAGGTCGTTGGCGATGCGCTGCACGACGTCGGTCGGCGTGCCGTCGGCGGGCGTCCACTCACCCTTGCGCCAGCCCTCCATGTACGCGTCGGCATCGGACTCGCCGAGGCGCATGGCGGCCTCGTCGATCGCCTCCTGGAAGCGCTGGGCGAGCTGAGCGCGCGCCGTCTCGTCGCCCTCGCGAGCCATGACCATGGACGGGATGTCGCGCCAGTAGGTGATCTGATATTCGCTCATGTTGCGCACTATAACATTCTGGCTCGGGAGTCCCAAACCGCCCTGATAGCGTGTGGGCATGCCGTGGTGGATCCCCGCACTGGTCATCGCCTGGGTCGTGCTGGCCGTCGTGACGACGCTGCTCAAGCGCCCCGTCTACGGCCCCGGTTGAGCCGTCGTCCAGGGCACGCGTCTCGTGTCCGAGCATCGTGAGCGCAAGGCCGCCAAGGCGGCCGCCGACGATCAGTCCAGCGCGACGTAGGCCAGGCCGAGCGCGCCCGGGCCCGCGTGCGCGCCGATCACCGCGCCGAGGGTGAGGATCCGCACCGAGCGGATGCCGCCGCGCGCGGCGCGCACCAGCCGCTCGAGCTCGTCCGCCGCCTGCAGATCCGCGGCGTGGGCGATGGCGACGTCGATCTCCGGATGCGGCGCGGAGCGGCGGGAGAACTCGTCGACCAGAGCCGGCAGCACGCGATCGGCACCGCGGACCTTGCCGGCCGGCACGACCTCTCCCTCCTCGATCGCCAGCAGGGGCCGCACGCCCAGCAGCGTGCCCACCAATGCCTGGGCACGGCCGATGCGCCCGCCGCGCTGCAGGTACTCCAGCGTCGGCACGCTGAACAGGCAATCGCAGCTCTGACGTGCCCGCTCGACCACCGCCGGCAGCTCCGCCGGCGGTACGCCCGCATCGAGCGCCTGCTGCGCGCGTACCACTGCGAGAGCCAGCGGCATCGACACGTTGAGGCTGTCGATCACCGTCACCCGGCCGGGGAAGTCGGTTGCCGCGGCGCGTGCCGACGCGCAGGTGCCGCTCAGCTTCGAGGAGATGTGGATCGACACGATGTGGTCGTACGTCTCGAGCAGCTCGGCGTAGACCGCGGCGAACGCGCCCGGCGCGGGCTGCGACGTGCGCGGATGATCGGGCCAGGTCGAGAGCCGCGCGTAGAACTCCTCCACCGTGAGGTCCACGTAGTCGCGCACCTCCTCGTCGCCGAAGTGCACCGTCAGCGGCACCATCCGCCACGAGTCACGCTCGGGCACCGGCAGGTCGGCGGTCGAGTCGTAGACGATCGCCGTCCCACCGGAGCGCATCGCCGCCGCCTCTCGGATGCCGGCGTGCATGTCGGAGACCGCGGGGTCGCCGACCTCACCGAAGGGCGTCGCGGCGGCGAGGACCGCGTCGGGATCGTCGGCGTGCACGTGGATGCGCGCCAGCGCCGCGTCGCCAACCACCACCACGGAGTCGCCCCAGGTGCCGGCTGCCGCCCGCACCGCGTCGACGTCGGCACCGCGGAGCACGAACCCGATGCACCAGCGGTGGCGGCTGGTCGGGTCGTGGACATGCGCAATCGGCGCGAGCTCGAGCGCACCCGCGTCCACGACCGCCTCGCCATCGAGCGCAGCCACCAGCCCCTCGAGGATCGCGACGACGCCTGCCGCGCCCGCATCGACGACGCCCGCGGCGTCGAGCTGCGCCAGCTGCTGCGGCGTGCGCTCCAGCGCATCGCGCGCACCGGCGAGAGCCGAGCGCAGCGCCTCCGCGACGGTCTCCCCCTCGCTGGCGTTCGCCGCGGCCCGCGCGACGGTGAGCATCGTGCCCTCGGCCGGCTCGGGGACGGCGGCATACGCCGCGTCGGCTCCGGCACGCAGCGCGCGGACGATCGCAACACCATCGACGGGGTGCGCGAGCGACTGCGCGGCGGCCCGCACCAGCGCAGAGAGGATCGTCCCGCTGTTGCCCCTGGCTCCAAGCAGCGCGGCATCGGCCGCAGCCCTGGCCGGATCGGCAGCATCAGCGATCAGCGCGGCTGCGATGGCGACGACCGTGGCCAGCAGATTCGAACCCGTATCACCGTCCGCGACGGGAAAGACGTTGATCGCGTCGAGATGCTCGCGCTCGCTCGCCAGGCGCGCGCGAGCGCTCAACGCGAGGGTCGAAGCGGACGGGAGAGGCGGATTCTGCACGAGCGGGTGACGGTTCCCGTTTGCGGGGATCGAGTCGAACCAGCATACTTCCGCCCATGTCGCGCATCTGCACCTCCTGTGGCCGTGGTCCGTCCTTCGGCAATAACCGCAGCCACTCCATGATCGCCACGAAGCGCCGCTTCGACGCGAACCTGCAGAAGCTGCGCATCCTCAAGAACGGCGTCGCCGTTCGCGCCTACGTCTGCACTCGCTGCCTCAAGGCCGGCAAGGTGCAGCGCGCCCTCTAAGCGAGGGCCCTTCGCGCATCGGTCGCCCCGCCCCGCGCCACTGGCGTGGGGTGATCAATTTGATCAATTTGGGGCCGGGCCCAAACTGACCGCGAACGCGTCAAGTTGGGGCCGGGCCCAATTTGATTCGCGAAAAATCTGGACGTTTCGTGCAAATCTGGACCCGGGTCCAGAATGGCTCAGATGGCGCGCAGCGTGCGGAGCAGGCCGAGCGCGGCGCCGGCGGCCTCGCGGCCCTTGTGCCCCTCGCTGCCGCCGATTCGATCGACAGCCTGCTGGTGCGTCTCGACGGTGAGGACGCCGAAGGCGACTGGCACGCCCGTCTGCAGCGCGGCCTCGCAGACGCCGCGCGTCGCGGCCTCGGAGACGTACTCGAAGTGCGGCGTGCCGCCGCGGATCACGCACGCATGCACGATCACCGCGTCGTAGGGGCCCTGCGCGCACCGAAGCGCCGCAAGCCCGACCTCGAACGCGCCCGGCACGGGCACGATGTCGATGTTGCCCTCGGAGACACCGAGCGCGAGGCACTCCGCCACGGCGCCATTGACGAGCTCCTGCACGATGTCCGTGTGGTACTCGGCCGCGACGATCGCGACGCGCGTGCCCACGGGCAGACCCTGAGGCTCGATGCGCTGGGAACCGGCCGGCGCGGAGATGCTCCCCGCGGCGTCGGGCGCGGTCACTGCTGCGCGCCCGCCGTCTCCCCGGCAGCCGGATCGACCAGGCGGGGAGGCTCGCCCGGCAGCTCGTCGGCCGGCTTGATGTGCTGGTGGTGGAGCGAGTGGCCGAGCTTCTCGCGCTTGGCGGCGAGGTACTTCTCGTTGTGCTCGCCGGGCGCGATCACGATCGGCATCTGCTCCGTCACCTTCAGGCCATAGCCCTCGAGGCCGATGATCTTGCGCGGGTTGTTCGTCAGGATCTTGATCGTCGAGAGACCGAGGTCGGACAGGATCTGCGCGCCAATGCCGTACTCGCGCTGATCGTCCATGAACCCGAGCTCGAGATTCGCCTCGACGGTGTCACGGCCCTGCTCCTGCAGCTCGTAGGCGCGAAGCTTGTTGAGAAGGCCGATACCACGCCCCTCCTGCGCCATGTAGAGCACGACGCCGCTGCCCGCAGCGACCACCTGCTGCATGGCGCTGTCGAGCTGATCGCCGCAATCGCAGCGGAGCGAATGGAAGACGTCGCCCGTGAGGCACTCGGAGTGCACGCGCACGAGCACGTCCTCCTTGCCCGACACGTCGCCGTAGACGAGCGCGAGATGCTGCTTGTCGGCGAGCGACTCCTGGTAGCCGATGGCGGTGAAATCGCCGTACAGCGTGGGCAGCTGCACCTCGGCGACGCGATCGACCAGCTGCTCGGTGCGGCGGCGATACTCGATCAGGTCGGCGACGGTGATGATCTTGATGTCGTGCTCGGCGCTGAAGACCGAGAGGTCGTCGATGCGTGCCATCGTGCCGTCGGGATTCATGACCTCGCAGATGACACCGGCAGGCGTGCAGCCGGCGAGCTTCGCCATGTCGACCGAGGCCTCGGTCTGACCGGTGCGCTCGAGGACGCCGCCCGGACGGGCGCGCAGCGGGAAGATGTGGCCCGGCGCCTGGATGTCGTCGGCGGTCGTCCTCGGATCGACGGCGACGCGACAGGTCGTGGCACGATCGGCCGCGGAGATGCCGGTCGTGATGCCCTCCTTCGCCTCGATCGTGACGGTGAAGGCCGTCTCGTACGTCGTGACGTTATGCTGCACCATCGGCTTGAGGCCAAGCTCGTCGCAGCGCTCAGGCGTGAGCGTCAGGCAGACGAGTCCGCGCGCGTACGTCGCCATGAAGTTGATGTCGTCCGCCGTGACGAACTCGGCGGCCATGCACAGGTCACCCTCGTTCTCGCGATCCGGGGCGTCGACGATGATGATCATCTTGCCGCGGCGAATGTCCTCGATTGCGTCCTCGATCGAGCTGAACGGGGGTTCGGGCTGATGCATGAAATTCCCTATTGACGGGGGCTGGGTCATCGTAGCGAAGTGGCACAGATCGCCCGCCGCGTCCTAGCGGTCAGCGGCGAACTTCTCCACGTACTTCGCATAGATGTCCACTTCGAGATTGACGGCGTCGCCCACTTCGGTGGTCCCGAAGGTGGTCACCTCGCACGTATGCGGAATCAGCCAGATCTCGAAGGCCCGGTCATCGACGGCAGAGACCGTCAGCGAGACGCCGTTGACGGCGATCGAGCCCTTCTCCACCACGTACCGCAGCACCGCCGGCGGAGCGCTGATCTCGATCACCTTGGCGATGCCGTCGGCGCGGATGCCGGTGACCTCACCCACCGCGTCGACATGGCCTTGGACGACGTGGCCGCCCATGCGGTCGGTCGGACGCAGGGCGGGCTCGAGATTGACGGCACTGCCGGCGCCGAGGCCGCCCGTCGTGGTGCGCGCCAGCGTCTCCCCCATCGCCTCGAACGCGATGCGCTCGCTGCCGAGCTCGACCGCGGTCAGGCAGGTGCCGTTGACCGCGACGGAATCGCCCATGCCGACCTCCGGCGCGAGCGCAGGCATGCGGACGATGATGCGCGCCCCGTTCTCGGCGGGCTGCACCTCCTCGACCTCTCCGACCTCCTGCACGATCCCGGTGAACATGGCGCCTCCATCAGCGCGGCTCACGCAGCCACGCATCGATCCACAGATCGTCGCCGATTCGCTCGCACGACCACGCCGCCAGGCTGAGGGCATCGCTCATCTGGTCGGAGGCGGTGCCCGTCTCGCCGATGATCCCCGGCGCGACGGGATCGCCGAGCAGCTTCGGCGCGGTCACGACGATGATGCGGTCGAGCAGGTCCGCGCCGAGCAGCGCGCCGGCGAGTCCCGCCCCGCCCTCGCACAGGACGGACTGAATGCCGCGCGCGTGCAGCAGCGCGAGACCGGCGTGGAGATCAGCGACCTCCGCAACCTCAATGCCCGTCTCGGCGACGGCCGCTCGGCGGGCGGCATCCGCGCCCGGTGCGCAGAGCAGCAGGACCGGTCCCTGCTCGACGGTCTGTGCCAAGCG
>JBPCSK010000243.1:0-1553 GCA_051007275.1 Gaiellales bacterium
GGTCACGAACGCGACGGAGTGCGTCGCGCAGGGAGGACGGTTTCCGTGGGTGAGGTTGCATTCCATACGGCCACGACGGTCGATGAGGCGCTCAGCCTCGTCGGTGACGGGTCGAACGCGAAGGTCGTGGCCGGTGGTTCCGACCTGATCGTGCAGGCGCGCGGCGGCAGGGAGCTGCCCGCCAACGTCGTCGCCATCCACCGCATTGACGCGCTGCGGGGCATCGACGCCTCCGGCGATCTCACGCTCGGCGCGCTCACCACGCACGCGGACATCGTCGCGAGCGACGCGATCCGCAGCACGTGGACCGCCCTCGCAGACGCCTCGGCGATCGTCGGCTCCCACGCCACGCGCAACGTCGGCACCATCGGCGGCAACATCATGAACGCGTCGCCCGCGATGGAGACCGGCGCCCCGCTCATCGCCCTCCGTGCCTCCGTCACGCTGCGTTCCGCCGCTGGCGGGGATCGCGTCGTGCCGATCGAGGAGCTGTGGACCGGTCCCGGACGCACGTCGGCGAAGCCCGGCGAGCTGCTCGTTGACGTCACGGTCCCGTCGCGAACGGCCCACTCGGGCAGCGCGTACGTGCGCCTCGAGTATCGCCGCGCGATGGAGATCGCAATCGTCGGCGCGGCCGCGTGCATCTCGCTCGACGGCGATACCATCACCGGAGCGCGCGTTGCGCTCACCGCGGTCGGCCCGACGCTGCTGCGCAGCAACTCGGCCGAAGAGGCGATCATCGGTACCACCGGCGACGATGCGGCCCTGGCGGCCGTTGCCGCCGGCGCCTCCGCCGACGCCACGCCGATCTCCGACCTGCGCGCCAAGGAGGATTACCGGCGCGCGATGATCGGCGTGATCGCCAAGCGCGCCGTCTCGGTCGCCATCCGTCGCGCCCGCGGCGAGGAGTTCCCGATCCCGGCCACGCCGGTCTTCATGGAAGGTTCTGCACGATGAAGCACGCCGCCACGCTGAACGTCAACGGGATGGCCTATCCGGTCGAGCTCGAGGGCGACGCCACGCTGCTGTCCGCGATCCGCGACGACATCGGCCTGACCGGCACCAAGACCGGCTGCGACGACTGCGAGTGCGGCGCGTGCATGGTGATGGTCGACGGCAAGCCCGTCAACTCGTGCACGTACCTCGCGCTGCAGGCCGTGGACTCCGAGATCACGACGGTCGAGGGGCTCGCCGACGGCGACGATCTCAGTGCCGTGCAGGCCGCGTTCCTCGAGGCCGGTGGCGTCCAGTGCGGCTACTGCACGCCGGGCATGCTCGTCTCCGCCCACGCGCTGCTGCGCCGCAACCCCGACCCGTCGGAGGAGGAGATCCGCCTCGCGCTGAGCGGCAACCTCTGCCGCTGCACCGGGTACGCCAAGATCTCGGAGGCCGTGATGGCCGCCGCGAAGGCAACGGCCTGATGTAGACCGCCGGTTCGGCATGGGGTCTGACCCCATTCCGAACTCGATCGCCTGCTTCCGATTGGGGTCTGACCCCATTCGGAAGTTGATGGCCTGCTTCCGATTGGGGTCTGACCCCATTCGGAAGTTGAT
>JBPCSK010000244.1:0-4751 GCA_051007275.1 Gaiellales bacterium
TTCGCGCCCGGTCGCCTCGGCGACGACGGCGACCGTGCGATCGTCGTGCGTGGGCCCGAGCCCGCCCGAGGTGCAGATCAGGTCGTAGCCGTCCGCGAGCAGCCCGTCGAGCGCGGCACGCAGGTGCTCCTCGCGGTCGTCGACGGCGACGACGCGCTCGAGTCGCACGCCGTGGGCGTCGAGGGAGCGCGCGAGCGTGCCGCTGTTGCGGTCCTGCGTGCGTCCGAGCAGGATCTCCGAGCCCGTGACCAGCACGGCTGCGGTACGGCGACGGCTCACTCGGTCACCGCGGCGACGCGACCGTTCGGGTCGACCGACAGGAGCGTGTCTGTCGGGCCAGGCACCACCGGGCTGCCGTTCACGATCAGCGTGATGGTGCCGGGGCGATCGAGGCGAATCAGGTAGCCCGACGCGGACTTCGGCAGCTTGATGCCGTCGGGGCGGTTGGGATCGGGCGAGAGCTCCTGCTGGAAGAGCGGCGTCGCGGTGTCGGCCGCGCCGAGCGCGCGCACCGTCAGCGTCGTCTGATCGAGGGCCTTCACGTACACCACGGCCTGGGCGGCCGCCGAGGTCGAGTCGGGCGCCGTCTGCGCGGTGACCGCGGTGGCGACGGGGTTGACGGCCTCCTCGGTGATCGTCACGACGCTGGTGGCGTTGGTGGCGGGGACCGGCGTGCTGCGGGTTGACGGGTAGGTCGAGGCGATCACGATCAGGACTGCCACGGCGACGATGCCGACGACGGCCACGACGACGATGCTCGACTCGCGGCCGCGACGGCTGGATCGCGCGGTGCGGCGGCGCGGGAACATGATGTCGTCATCGATCTCCCACGGCGCGGCGGCGAACCGGACGTTGAACTCGTCGATCAGGATCTGCGGATCGACTCCGAGGTACTCGCCGTACGAGCGCAGGAAGCCGCGGGCGTACGTGGGTCCGGGCAGCTGCTCGAAGGACTCCTCCTCGAGCGCGACGAGGTACGACGATCGGATCTTCGTCGCCTCGGCCGCATCGTCGAGCGAGATGCCCTGCTGCTCGCGGGCGGTCTTGAGAGTGGCGCCGATGTCCAGCACCGCCCCAGTGTATCCGTGGGACGCCGTCGGCTAGCGCGCTTCGGCCGCGAAGCGGTACCCGACGCCGTAGTGCGTGTGCACGTAGTCGTGGGAAGGGCTGCGGCGATCGAGCTTCTCGCGGATCTTGCGCACGCACACATCGACGGTGCGGTCGCGGTGGCGGTACGGAATCCCCCAGACGCGGCGCTGCAGCTCGTCGCGCGAGAGCGCGCGCCCCTCCTGACGCGCCAGCGCGACGACGAGGCGGAACTCGGTGGGCGTCAGCTGCGCGTCCTCCCACTCGCTCTCCGGCTGCCCGTCGGCGGTGCGGACGAACGCGCGGCGAAGATCGGGATCGATGCGCAGTCCCTCGACCAGCACGGCCTCGCCGCGCGGCTCGGACGCCGCCACCAGGCGCGTGCGGCGCAGCAGCGCCTCGATCCGCGCGATCAGCTCGCGCATGCCGAAGGGCTTCGACAGGTAGTCGTCGGCGCCGATCTCCAGCGTGTGCACCTTGTCGTGCTCGGAGCCGCGAGCCGACACGACGATCACGGGGACGCCCAGGTGATCCTCGCGGATCGCCTCCGTCACCGCCCAGCCGTCGAGACCCGGGAGCATCAGGTCGACGAACGCGACGTCGGGGCGCGCGTGGCGCAGGCGTCGCAGGCCGCGCTCGCCGTCCTCCGCGAGATCGACGTCGAAACCGGCGTGGCGCAGGTGCATGGCCATCGCCTTGCCCAGAATGGGGTCGTCTTCGATCACGAGGATGCTCGGCATGGCTGCACCGTATGGCGCGGCCGCGGGTCGATGGGTTGCGGCGTGGAAGCAGGGTGGTGACGAAGTGGTAGACGCCGTCAGCACCCCCGTGCACGCGCCTATCCTCCGTGTGTGTCCGTCGCGCTCCCGCTGCTGCTCCTGCTCGTCGGCCTCGCCGTGGGTTGGCTGCTCGCGCGCCGGCGTGGTCCGGTGACGCCGGAGCAGGGTGTGGAGGTTCCCGTCGAGGTCGACGCCCGGTGGCAGGTCGACGTGCGCGCGATCTGCGATGCCGTACCCACGGCCGCGATCCTGGCGGATGCCGCTGGCCTGGTCCTGCACGTGAATGCTGCGGCGACGCTTGATTTCCCGACGCTGGTGCGTGGCGCCGATCTCGGGTCGATCTCGGCCTCGCTGGCGGAGATCGTGCGGCGCAGCTGCGCTGGCGAGGAGGTGTCAACGCAGGAGCGGATCTTTCTGGGTGACCCCCCGCGCTCGTTGCGTGTGACGTCCGTCGTGTTCGCGGGCGGCGTGATTACCGCGTTCTACGACGTCACCGAGGACGTCGACTTCGAGGAGGCGCGTCGAACGTTCTCGGCAGCGGTCTCCCACGAGCTCCGTACGCCGCTGGCGCGCATCCTCGGTCTTGCCGAGTCGCTGGCGCTGCCGAACACCGACGACGAGCGTGAGGAGCTGGTCACGCAGATCGAGCACGAGGTTGACGGCATGCGCAAGCTGATCGACGAGATGCTCCTCCTGGCCGCACTCGATCGTGGTCGCCTGGCCGTGGCTGACGGTGTGGTCGATGCCAGCGACGTCGCCTTCGACATCGTGGAGGCGGCGAAGCAGCGCCGCATCGGCCGCGGTCGTGACATCGCGCTGTCGGCGCCGACGCGCGTCGAGGTGCCGGTCGCCCCGCGCCTGTTCGAGGTCGTCATTCAGAATCTGGTGGACAACGCGCTCATCCACGGCGGTCCCGACGCCGTCGTTCGCGTGAGCGTCACGCGGGAGGACGAGCACGCGTCGATCGTCGTGTCGGACTCCGGCATCGGCATCCCGGCGCAGCACCTCCCGTTCGTCTTCCAGCGGTTCTACCGGGGGGAGGCATCGCGCACGGGCCCCGGCTCTGGGCTCGGACTCGCGCTCGTCAAGCACATCGTCGAGGCGCACGGCGGAACGGTCATCGCCGAGTCGGACGGTGCGACCGGCACGACGCTGCGCGTCACGCTGCCGCTGGCACCCTGATCAGGCGTCGGCTTCGCGGGCCTCGGGTTCGAATCGGTACCCGATGCCGTAGTGCGTCTGCACGAACGTGTACGCGGCTGAGCGGGCGTCGAGCTTCTCGCGAATCTTGCGCACGCAGACGTCGACGATGCGATCGCGGGGTCGATGCGGGGTCCCCCACACGCGCTGCTGGAGCTCGTCGCGGCTGAGCACCTTGCCGCGCGCGCGTGCGAGCGTGACGAGCAGCCGGAACTCGCGCACGGTCAGCTCGGCGTCCACCCAGGTCCCGTCTGCAGATTCGACCAGCGCCCGGTGCGTGTGGAAGTCGATGCGGATGCCGGGGGCCTCGATTGCCTCATCATCGCGCTCCGCAGCCGGCATGGATGTGCCGCGACCCGACCGGCGCAGCGCCGCGTCGACGCGCGCCACGAGCTCCCGCATCGACGCGGGCTTGACGAGGTAGTCGTCGGCGCCGATGCCGAGCGTGTGTACCTTGTCATGCTCCGATGAGCGCGCGGACAGGACGATGACGGGAATGTCGATACCCTCGGCGCGCATCTGCTCGATCACGCCCCAGCCGTCGGTGCCGGGCATCATCAGGTCCACGACGCAGACGTCGGGGCGCTCGAAGCGCACCTTCTTGAGGCCGCGATCGCCGTCAGCGGCCCATTCCACGTCGTGCCCCGCGTTGGCGAGGTGCCGGCGCATGATGCCGGCGAGGGTCTCGTCGTCCTCGACGATCAGAACCGTGGCCATGCCTCTACCCTACCCCGTCCGTCCCGCGCGGGGATCGGTGTATGCTTCCGCCGTCCGCTTCGGCGGCACATGGTGGGCGTAGCTCAGCTGGTGGTAGCTCCTGGTTGTGGTCCAGGCGGTCGTGGGTTCGAGTCCCATCGCTCACCCCTCGCAAGGCCAGTCGGCCCGCGGTGGCGTCACGCGCCCTCGCCGGGCTGGCTCGTCGCCTCGCCGGTGACCATGTAGGTGACGCGCTCGGCGACGTTGACGGCGTGGTCGCCGACACGCTCGAGCCAGCGCCCGGCGAACAGCATGCGCGAGGCCCACTGCCGCAGCTCGGGATCCGCGATGTCGATCGCCAGGATGGTGTCGGCGATCTTCTCGTTCTCGCGGTCGACCAGCTCGTCGAGCGTCGAGAGCAGGCGCGTGGCGTTGGCATCGCGGCGCTCGAACGCGTCCATGGCGGTGCGGATCATCTCTGCGCCGCGCTCGCCCATGGCGCGCAGCGCGTCGGTGATGACGGCCTCCTCGACGAGTGCGCGACGCGGCGGCGGCGTGGCGAGATGCGCGACCCGCGCCGCGTTGTGTGCCGCGCGCTCGACGCTGCGATTGATGTGCAGCGCGGCGAGGACGAGCCGCAGGTCGCTGGCGACAGGTGCCTGCCGCGCGATGATCGTCTCCACGCGCTGCTCGGTCAGGTGGTAGTGATGCTTGACCTCGGCTTCAGCCGCGAGCGTGGCCTCGAAGGCCTCGACGCTCCAGTCGACCAGTGCTCGGGTCGCCTCCGAGACGGCGTGCGCAGTGATGCGCCCCTCTTCCTGGATGCCACCGCAGAGCTCGTCGAGCTCCTCCTGCAGTCCCTCTCTCATCCGAACCGTCCAGTCACGTAGGCCTCGGTCCGCTCGTTGGCGGGCTTGGTGAAGATCCGCTCCGTCGCGTCGACCTCGATCAGGACGCCGGTGCGCGTGCCTGTCTCGCCCTGGTCGACGG
>JBPCSK010000245.1:0-7836 GCA_051007275.1 Gaiellales bacterium
CTGCCCGTTCGGCAGCGGTCCGATGATCCCGTGATTCGACGGCGTCCAGTCCCAGGTCCGCGTCGATGGCTGGAGCTCGCCGAGGGTCTCCAGCGCCTGGTTGACGATCGTCACCGGATCGGTGGGCTGCTGAATGGGATCGATGAAGACGCTCACGTCCTTCAGGGTCGCGGAGCGCGTCGAGTAGACGGGCGCCGAGAGGGGCAGCGGACGCTTCGTGCCGACGGCCCGTCGACGCAGCTCGAACACCATCGAGCCGTCGCTGCGCACCTTGCCGCCAGCCAGCGCGACGGTGAGTGCCCGGCGCTTGCCGCCCTGCCGCCAGGTGACCGTGGTGTTCGGCTCGTACCGCCGATACAGCTGGCTCCAGCTCTTCGTCCACACCCACGTCGGCATCAGGGCGCGCTCCGTCCCCGGCGAGACGTCGAACACCTCGACGAGCGGGCGCACGCCCGTCAGCCGGAGGCGCGTGATGCCATCGCGGCCGCGGATGATCGTCGCTCCGGTTGCCGAGACGACCGTGTTGTAGCGGGCTAACGGCTTCTTCGGAACGATCCGCGCAGTCTGGGCGGATGCGGTGCGTTGCACATCGCGGCCGACCAGGACCGCAGCGCCGATCGCGACCACGCCGACGCCCACGAGCCAGACGCCGAGCAGCAGGCGCGCGCGCCACGAGCGACCGATTTCACGCATCAGTCCGGGATGCTACACGTGTCGACCGCGCGGGGAAAGCGCCGATGAGCAACGCATCATGATGCGTCCAGCAGGTGCGCCAGCACGACCGGGTCAATCCGGTCTCCGCCGTACCAGCGCTCCTCGAGGTTCTCGTTTCCGACCCACGCCTTGAGCGCCTCCTCGAGATCGGCATCCCAGAGGCCGGCGGCCGCGATGCTGGTTCCTTGTACGCGAAGCGCACCGCGAATGTTCTCCGCAACGGTGGCATCGATCGCAATCCACTCGGTCTCAGGCGTCGTGCCGAACAGGAGCTGCTGGATGCCGTAGAGGCGCAGGAGCTCGGCGCACGGATCGGCGTGATCCTCGACGCGGAGATCCACGAGCTGATCGGTGGCTCCGCCGTAGCCGGCGCCCTTGCGCTTGACCAGGATCGCGGCCGACTGCCGGCCGCGACGGTCGCCGCCCGCGCGATCGCCTTCGAGCAGCACGCGCAGCAGCCGATCGGGGAACTCCGCGCCCTCGTGCTCGAGCCAGGCGCGCTCCATCGCCTCCACCACGTCCGACCCCGCGAGGATGTTGCCCTGGATCGCGTAGCCGTCGCCCGCCACGCCCCCGGCCCAGTCCATGCAGGCCTCGCCGGTGAAGCTCGTGGCCGTGCCGCTGGCATCGACGACGCCGACCTGACGATCGGCGCTGCCGTCGTCTGCGCCGGTGAGCGCGGCGACCACCGCGGGCGCTCCCTCCCCCGCCCGCAGCCGCGCGAGCCCGTCCGAGCCGTAGGCGACGTTGGCGAGCGCCTGCGTGGCGATCGCGCCGACGTCGGCCTCGACCCACGGGACGACCGCGCCCACGGCGAGGAACTTCGAGGCCACGGCGACGCCAAGGTCACCCGTCTCCCGATCCCAGGCGGCGATCGAGAACGTCATGGGGTTAGAGCGACTGCCCCGGCTCGAGCTCGTGCACGGTGACGTCGCCGAGGCCGAGCTTCGCGAGCTCCTCCTTGAGCTTCGCCGGCGTGCCCGTGAGCGCATCGAACGTGCCCCAGTGCGAGCCGAGCACGTGCTTCACCCCGAGCAGGCGCGTGGCATGTGCGGCCTGGAACGGTCCCATCGTGAAGAGGTCGCCGATCGGGAGGATCGCGATGACCGGCTGGTAGAGCTCGCCGATCAGCGCCATGTCGCCGAACACGCCCGTATCGCCGGCGATGTAGATGCGCTGGCCGCTCTCGAGCTCGATCACGTAGCCGACCGGATCGCCGCACCAGGTGCCGTCGGGCAGGCTGCTCGAGTGGAACGCCTGCACCATCGTGATCTTGAGGCCACTGGTCTCGACGGTGCCGCCGGTGTTCATGCCGATGGTGTTCGGCGCGCCCTGCTCGCCGAGCCACCCGGCGATCTCGTACTGGGCGATCGTCGTGGCGTTGCCGCGCTTGGCGACATCCGCTGCGTCGGCGATGTGGTCGCCGTGGCCGTGCGTCACGAGCACGACGTCGGCCGAGGTCTCGTAGGCCGACTCGGGGCACTTCGGGTTCGTCGACAGCCACGGATCGACGACGACGTTGACGCCACCCGGCGTCGTGATCTGCCAGGTCGCATGACCAAGCCAGGTGATCGTGGTGTTCTCGGGCATCGTGTCCTCCTCGGCGGGCTGTCCGCGGAAAGACTAGGCGCACGGACGCGTCGCGTCAGGTGATCAGCCGCGGGCCAACAACGTCGGCTCGCGATCCAAGGAGGACGCGACACCCGCGCAGGCGGTCTAGGCCGTGGCGCCGCGCGCGGCGAGGTGGCGCTCGAGGGAGTCGAAGTAGCTCTCCATCCCCTGCCGCGTGGCGTCGATCTGCTCGGCCGGCATCTCGCCGATCTGCGTGAAGCGCACCCAGCTCGCGGATCCGCGATCCTCGACGTCGAGCTCGATGTCGTGCGATGGCGCGTCGTCGTCACGCGCGATGAGCTCGGCCTCGTCCTGGCTGTAGCTGAGCGTATGGCAGAGCCGCTGGCCTTCGACGACCTCCGTGTAGCGCCCCCAGAACCACGCGTTGAAGCCGTGGGCCGGCACGGCGACTCCGGTGGCCCAGCGGCCGCCCACGGTCGGCTCGGAGACGACCGACCCGGGGACGACTGCGAGATCGGCAGGCGCGTACCACT
Organism: Gaiellales bacterium; assembly: GCA_051007275.1. GTDB lineage: Bacteria > Actinomycetota > Thermoleophilia > Gaiellales > F1-60-MAGs149 > F1-60-MAGs149. Next base: position 2,820 of record JBPCSK010000245.1, read on the forward strand.
GCTCGAGCTCGGAGGCGTCCGCCCAGGCCGACCAGAGCACGTCGATCGGGACGTCGTAGACCCGCTCGACGCTGTAGAGGGGCTTCATGGCGCTACTTGACGACGGCGAGGAACGCCGAGGCCTGGCCGGACCAGTCGAGCAGCACGCCCGGCAGGATGCCACCCAGGAGGACGACGGCGAGGCAGAGCAGGATCACGAGGGTGGCGCCACCGAGGCCCGGCGAGGCGGGCAGGCCCACGTCGCTCTTGCGCGAGCGGTCGTACATCGCGAGGATCACGCGCAGGTAGTAGCCCAGGCCGATGACGGAGCCGATCGCGCCGATGATCGCGAGGTACGCGTAGCCGTGCGTGACCGCGGTGCCGGAGACGACGAACTTGCCGATGAAGCCCGCGGTGGGCGGGAAGCCGGCGAAGGCCAGCAGGAAGATGACCATCGCCATGGCCGCGAACGGGCGGCTGTAGCCCCACGCGCGCATGCCGTCGAGCGTGGCGTAGCCCTTCTCGCGCGTCTGATCGCGCTCGAAGACGGCGATCACGGCGAAGGCGCCCATCGCGGTGAAGGCGTAGGCGGCCAGGTAGAAGACGAGACCGCGCAGGCCCTGATCGCCGTTGACGATGATGCCGATCAGGGCGTAGCCCGCAGCGCCGACGCTGGACCAGGAGATCATGCGCTTGACGTTCGTCTGCACGAGCGCGGCGACGTTGCCGCCGATCATGGTGGCGATCGCGACGGCGATCAGCACCGGCGACCACAGGTGCTCCTGCGACGGCAGGGCGTCGAGGACCACGCGCGCCAGCGCGACGTAGGCGACCAGCTTGGTGGCGCCGGCCATGAAGCCCGTCACCTGCGTGGGCGCGCCCTCGTAGACGTCGGGCACCCACATGTGGAACGGCATCGCGCCGACCTTGAAGAGCAGGCCGATCAGCACGAGCGCGGTGCCGAGCGTGACGATCGTCGTGTCGCCGTCGCCCTTGGCGAGGCCCTCGGCCACGCCCGCGTACATGAACGAGCCGGTCGAGCCGTAGAGGAAGGCGGCGCCGTAGACGAGCACGATCGAGCCGATGGTGCCGAGGACGAGGTACTTGAAGCCCGCCTCGAGCGAGGCGCGGCTCTTGCCGTCGAACGCGCAGAGCACGTAGAGCGACAGCGAGAAGAGCTCGAGGCCGACGAACAGCGTGACGAACGACGTGGAGCCGGCGACGATGCCCATGCCGGCGCAGACGAGGAGCAGCAGCGCGGTGAACTCCGAGCCGTGCTCGCGGAAGCGCGCCCAGCCGACGGACAGCAGGATCACGAAGGCGGCCATGATCGCGACGGTGATGCGCACGAGCTCGGTGAGGTCGTCGACGCGGAAGGCGTCGGCCATCGTCACCACCGGTGCGTTGCCCCAGGCGGCCACGGCGAAGGCGCCGGACACCGCGAGCGTGCCGAGGCCGATGATGACGCTGAGTCCGCGCTCGTAGGCGCGGGCGAACGTGGCGAGCAGCAGCAGGCCGAACGCGCCGACGATCAGCGCGACCTCGGGAGCGATGGCGAACCAGTCGACGGAGGGACCCTGGATCACCGGCCCGCCTCCTTGGCAGCTGCGTGGATCATGGCGGTCGACGCGGCATCGACGCGATCGGTGAACTGCGCCGGTGCGATGCTGAGACCGAGCAGGCAGAGCACGAGCGGCAGGATGCAGAGCAGCGCGCCGCGGCGGAGGTCGGGCGGGTTGAGCGTGCCGACGAGGTCGCCCTCGCGCTCATGCAGGACGGCCGAGACCCAGCGGAGCATGTACATCGCCGCGAGGACGATGCCGATCGAGATGATCGCGCCGAGCCACCAGTGGTTCTCGAAGGCGCCGAGCAGGATCAGGAACTCGGAGGCGAAGACGCTCGAGCCCGGGACGGCCAGCGCCGCCATGCCGAGGATCAGCGCCGTGGTCGCGAGGACCGGGCGACTGCGTGCCAGCCCGCCGAGGTGCTTGAACGAGCCCGATCCGGCCTGCGTCTCGAGCCAGCCGGCGAGCAGGAACAACGCGGCCGAGACGAGCGCGTGGTTGACCATCTGGAACGTCGCGCCGGTGGACCCGCGCGAGTTGAGCAGGAACACGCCGAGCACGATGAACGACATCTGCGCGATCGACGAGTAGGCGACGACGCCGCGGCCATCGGGCTGGCGGAAGGCGAGGAACGCGCCATAGAGGAAGCCGATCGCGCCGAGGGTGATGAACACCCACGCGTACTTGGCGGACTGCTCGGGGAAGAGCGGCACGAGGATCGCGAGGAAGGCGAAGCCGCCGGCCTTCGACGCGACGCCGCTGAGCACCGCGGCGACCTCGGGCGAGGCCTCGCGGTAGGCGGGCAGCACCCAGCCGTGCAGCGGGAAGAGCGGCGACTTGATCGCCAGCGCGAAGGCGAAGGCGGCGAAGACCCAGTCGTTGCCGCGACCGATCGCGGCCACCATGTCGAAGTTCGGACCGCCCGGGGCCGTGAAGCCCAGCCACGCGATGGCGAGCAGCATCAGCAGCGTGCCCATCGCGGTGTACGCGATCACCTGGATCATCGCGGCCTTGCGGCCCTTGCCGCCCCACGCGGCGAGCAGCACGAGCAGCGGGATCAGCATGCCCTCGAAGCCGACGTAGAAGACGACCAGGTCCTGCGCGGCGAAGACGATGATCAGGAACGCCTCCGTCAGGAGCACCAGCGCGAACGAGGCGTGCGAGCGCTCGCGACGTGCCCACATGCCGTAGCCGATCGCGCAGCACGTGATCAGCGCCGTGATGGCGATCATCGCGAGCGAGACGCCGTTGACGGCGACGTGCCAGCGGACGCCGAGCGGGTTGATCCACGCGACGTTGTCGCCGAACTGCAGGCCGCCGAGCGGCTCGAAGCGGTAGATGAAGCCGATCACGCCACCGGCGACGGCGAGCGAGGTCAGCAGCGCGAGGTAGCCCGCGATCCGCTGTCCGAGCGGCAGGAGCAGCAGGACGACCGCGGCGATGGCGGGGACGGCGATGAGCCAGGAGACGGTGATCATCTAGCCACGCACCAGCAGGTAGAGGATGACCGCGCCGATGCCGAGCGCGAAGACCAGCGCGTACATCCGCACGATGCCGTTCTCGATGATCGTGAACGACCGGCCGAAGAAGGCCGTCAGCTGGCCGAGGCCGTCGAGCGGCGCCCAGCGGAAGGCCGGGGCGTCGACGTCGCGGTTGAGGAAGCCCGAGGCCCACTGCAGCGGCTTCTCGAACGTCCACGCGTAGAGGTCGTCCCAGTAGAGGCGGCGCTCGAGCGCGCGGTGGATCAGGCGGGCATGGCCGTTGCGGATCAGCTCGGGCGCCTCGTTCTCACGCGCGTACAGGTGGTACGCGATCGCGATGCCGACCAGGCCGACGGTCGTGCCGATCAGCGTGGTGAGCCAGTCCTGCCCCGCGGTGGCCTCGACCATCCCGTACGGCGAGATCGGCTCGAGCCACGACGAGAACACGTGGGTGACGCCCGGGATCTGCAGCAGGCCGGCAAAGGCCGCGCCGATCGAGAGGATGTAGACCGGCCAGAGCATCGTGCTCGGTCCCTCGCCATGGTGCTTGACGGAGTGCGGGATGACGTTCTCCGCGTACGGCGACATGCGGCGGTGGAAGACCATGAACATCAGGCGGAAGGTGTAGATGCCCGTCAGCAGCGCGCCGATCAGGCCGCCGACGTACGCGATCCAGCCGATCGGCGTATCGACGGTCAGCGCCGAGCTGAGGATCGCGTCCTTCGAGAAGCCGCCGGAGAACGGGAAGATGCCGGACAGCGCGAGCGCGCCGATCATCATGCAGAAGTAGACCTTCGGCAGCTGCTTGCGCAGTCCACCCATGTTGCGGATGTCCTGCTCGCCGTGCAGCGCGTGGATCACGAGGCCGGCGCCGAGGAACAGCAGGGCCTTGAAGAACGCGTGCGTGAAGAGGTGGAACACGCCCGACCAGTACGACATCAGGCCGACGCCGACGAACATGTAGGCGATCTGGCTCATCGTCGAGAAGGCGATGATGCGCTTGATGTCGGTCTGGACGAGCGCGATCAGGCCCGCCATCAGCAGCCCCGCGACGCCGATCAGGACGACGAGGTCGAGGACCAGTGGCGCCTGATGGAAGAGCGGGTTGAAGCGCGCGATCAGGTAGACGCCGGCGGTCACCATGGTGGCCGCGTGGATCAGGGCGCTGATCGGGGTCGGGCCCTCCATGGCGTCGGGCAGCCAGGTGTGGAGCGGCAGCTGCGCGGACTTGGCGACCGCGCCGACCAGGAGCAGCAGGCACGCGATCGAGGCCTGCGTCTCGGTCAGGCTCGGCGCGCCCGCGAAGATCCCGCTGTAGCTGAGCGTGCCGAGGTCGACGAACAGGAGGAACGCGCCGAGCGCGATGCCGACGTCGCCGATGGCGTTCATGATGAACGCCTTCTTGGCCGCCTTGATCGCCTTCGGCTTGTTGTGCCAGAAGCCGATCAGCAGGTAGGACGAGAGGCCGACGAGGCCCCAGCCGGCGAGCAGCAGCACCAGGTTGGCGCTGAGCACGAGCAGGAGCATCGAGAAGACGAAGAGGTTGAGGTACGCCATGAAGCGGCGCGACTGCGGATCGTCCTCCATGTACCAGATCGAGTACACGTGGATGAGGAAGCCGACGCCGGTGATCACGAGCAGCATCACCGCGGTGAGCTCGTCGAACCAGAGGTCGAGCCCGACGGAGAAGTTCCCGGCCGACAGCCACGTCCAGGCGACCTGGACGACCTGGCGCTCCTCCTCCGGGCGGGAGGCGAGGATGATCGTGGCCACCGCGGCGCAGCCGAAGGCGGCGAGCATGATCAGCGAGGCGAACCAGCCGGCGCCGCGCGCGGGCAGCTTCATGCCCAGGATCGTGAGCACGGCGACGCCGATCAGGGGCAGAGCGAGGGTGATCCAGACGAGTTCGGTCATGTCAGCCGTTCAGCGTCCTCAGCTCGTCGGTGTCGAGCACCATCTCGCGGCGCGTCATGGCGACGACCAGCCCCAGGC
>JBPCSK010000246.1:0-1674 GCA_051007275.1 Gaiellales bacterium
TCCGAATGGGGTCTGACCCCAATCGGAAGCTGATCGACGGCTCTGACGTCCGCGGACATCGTTGCGATTCGGGGAAGCCGCGGGAGGACGGGAGTACCCTCGGCCTATGGCCGGCTCGGTCTTGGTGCTCAACGCGACGTACGAACCGCTCAACGTCACGAGTCTGTGGCGCGCGTGCAGTCTGATTCTGTCGCGCAAGGCCGAGGTGCTGGAAGCCGATCCCGACCGCGAGATCCGGTCACCATCGACGACATTGCCGCACCCGGTCGTGATCCGCCTCGTCTCCTACGTCCGCGTGCCGCACTTCACGTCGCGACGGATCACGCGGCGGGCGCTGTTCGCGCGGGACGAGCACACGTGCCAGTACTGCGGCAGCCGCGTGCGGCTCACGCTCGACCACGTCGTCCCGCGCTCGCGGGGAGGCGGCTCGGGCTGGGACAACGTCGTCACCGCGTGTGCGCCATGCAACCTCCGCAAGAGCGATCGCCTGCCGCACGAGGCTGGCATGCCGCTGCGCAGGCTGCCACGCGCGCCGCATCCCGATCTGTACCTGACGCTCGGCACACGATCGATTCCGACGGTCTGGCATCCGTACCTCCCGGCCCGGGCACTGGCTTTCGCCGAGGACACGACCGATCTGCCCTTCGCGGCCTGAGCGCCGGGACGCTTCACGCGCAGGTGCTACCGTCGCGAGCGGTCGACATGAGCGAACCCGAGACCCCATCCACGTCGCGCGCCGTCCGGCATCTCGGCCTCCTGTCCGAGACGGTTGAGGCCGTCACGAGCTCGCTCGATCTCGCGGAGGTGACCGGCGCGGTGGCCGTCGCCGTCGCGCGTGCGTTCGGCACGGACGCCTGTTTCGTCTATGCCTACGATGAGGCGACCAACGACCTCGTGCTCCAGGCGGTGCACGGGACGCACGTCGAGGCCACGGCCGGGCCGCCGCGCATGCAGGTCGGCGAGGGGCTCACGGGCTGGGCCGCCGAGACGCGCGAGCCCGTGTCCATTGCTGCCGAGGCGCATCTTGACGCGCGCTTCAAGGAGTTTCCAAATCTGCCTGAGCGCCGCTTCCAGTCGCTGCTCGCCGTGCCGATCCTCGATCGCCGCGAACGCCTGGCGGGTGCGATGAACGTTCGTACCGTCGAGCCGCGCGAGTATCACCCTGACGAGATCGAGCTGCTCGAGACGATCGCGCGGCAGGTCGCGCAGGCGATCGAGAACGCGCGCCTCTACGAGCGCTCGCAGCGTCGCGTGGCAGAGCTCGAGGCGCTCGGCAGCATCTCGCAGGCCGTGGCCGAGTCGCTCTACCTGGAGGAGGCGCTGGCGCACATCACCGAGGCCGCCGGGAAGGCCGCGCACTCCGAGGTGTGTGCGCTGATCGTCGACGGCCCGGAGGGCACCGCAATCGCGAGCCGCTCCACCGCCGACGGGCCGACCGATGACGAGCTCGTGGCGCTGTCGGAGACGGCACCGGTGGATGCCGACGGCGTCTTCGCCGTACCGCTTCTCTGGAAGGCGCGCCGCGTTGGCGCGCTCGTGGCGATCACGCCGGAGCGCCGGCCGTTCACGAGCGAGGAGCGGATTCTGCTGCGGTCGGTCGCCAACCAGGCGGCGACGGCGGTGGAGTCGAGCCGCGGCGTGATGCGTGGCATCGTGGCCCAGGAGATCCACCAT
>JBPCSK010000247.1:0-1158 GCA_051007275.1 Gaiellales bacterium
CCCGAGGATCAACCCCTCGATCATCGCGATGATCTCCGGGAGCGACTCGGTCACCTTCGGCTCGACGTCGGGGCGGCCGAGGCCGAGCCGCGAGGTGTCCTCGAGGTACCGCGCCGACTCGCGCTCGGCGAGGTCGCGGCTGGCGATGCCCTCGGCCTGCGCGGCGGTGTAGATCTTGTCGTTGATGTCGGTCAGGTTCGAGACGACGCGCACGTCCCAGCCGGTGCGGCGCAGGTGGCGCGCGAGCGTCATCGCGACCACGAACGGGCGCGCGTTGCCGACGTGCACGGGGCCGTACACCGTCGGGCCACAGACGTACAGCCCGAGCCGACCGGGCGCGAGCGGCTCGACGTCGTTCGTGGAGCGGCGGAGAGAGTCGTAGAGGCGGAGCGTCATGGCTGATCCAGCACGGCCTGGGCGCGGGCGATGATCTCGTCCCGCGGCAGCGCCGCGAGCAGGAACGGTAGCGGGATGCCATGGTTCGATGACGTCAGCACCCGCCGGATCGCCTTCTTGCCCGCGTTGAGCTCGTTGACGTCGCGTGTGTCGTGCTCGAGCAGCGCGGCTGCCGCGGCGCGGTCGCCATCGGTCGGTGCCAGCGGCTGCTGACGCTGAACCACGCCGGCAATCAGGCCTGCGGCCTGCGGAATCGTGGCTGCATCGCCGAGCCCCGGCGCGAGCAGCTCGAGCTGCTCTGCCGAGCAGGCAACGTCGTTGCGTGCCAGCTCCTCCCCCACCCGCCGCGCCAGCTCGTCGACCGGGAGCAGTGCCAGGTGATCCCGTCCAAGGCGCTCGAGCAGCGCGGGATCAAGGCGCGTAGTGCCGAGCCCGAGCCGCGTGGGATCGAATGCGACGGCGAGGTCCGCCGGGGGCGAGGCAGGCAGTGCGGTGATCGGCGGGCAGGCCGAGCGCGCGACCCAATCGACGACCGCGCTCGGCAGCCAGCCCGCCGCCCGTAGCACCTCGACGCCGACGGCGCCATGGCTCGACGACAGCTTGGCCCCGTCCTCGCCGACCACGATCGGCAGGTGTGCAAAGCGCGGCGGCTCGACCCCGAGGGCCTCGCAGAGCACGAGCTGGATGGCGGTATTGGTGATGTGGTCCTCGCCGCGCAGCACGTGCGTGATCGCCATCGCCGCATCGTCGACCGCGGTGGCG
>JBPCSK010000248.1:0-10819 GCA_051007275.1 Gaiellales bacterium
TGCGCATGGCGCTGACGCTCGCGGAGCGTTCGCGTCCGCGCAAGACACCAGACGAGCGGATGGCCGCGGTCAAGCGCGCCATGGACATCCCCGCGTCCGCCCGCGTGCCCACGCCGACGATCGCCGAGCTGCGCCAGGGGTTCGATCGCAAGTACGAGCCCGCGCTCGACGCGTGATCTACGTCGACGTCAACGTGCCGATGAACCACGTGGGCGAGGACGAGCGCTGGCGGGAGGAGGCGCTCCTCGTGATGCATCGGATCGCCAAGCGGGATCAGCTCGTCGTCACGAGCGCGGAGACGTTCCAGGAGATCCTCCATCGCTACCGCGCCATCCACCGCGAGGAGGCCCTGCAGCTCGCGTGGGATCAGACGCTGGCGATCGTCGACGAGGTCCTGCCGATCACGTACGACGACGTCGACCGGGCGAAGGGCGTACAGCTTGCGCGCCGTGGCATCACCGCGCGTGATGCCCTGCATCTCGCCGTCATGGAGCGGCACGGCATCACGACGATCGCGTCGTTCGATGACGTCTTCGATGCCGTGCCCGAGCTCGAGCGCATCGCATGACGCGCCTCGGCGGCCACGTGATCGCCGATCAACTGGTCGTGCAGGGCGTGGACACCGTGTTCGGCGTGGCGGGCGAGTCCTTCCTCAGCATCCTCGATGGCCTGTGGGAGCGGCGCGACCAGATTCGCTACGTCGCCGCGCGGCATGAGGCGACGGCCTCGCACATGGCGGAGGCGTGGGGCAAGCTGACTGGGCGGCCCGGCGTGTGCCTCGCCACGCGCGGGCCGGGCGCCGCGCACGCGTCGATCGGCGTGCACACCGCGTTTCAGGATTCCACGCCGATGCTGCTCCTCTTGGGGCAGGTGCGCCGTGAGCATCAGGGGCGTGAGGCGTTCCAGGAGGTCGACCTGCCGGCCATGTTCGCGCCGCTCGCCAAGTGGGTGGCGCAGATCGGGACCGCCGACGACATTCCCGAAATGCTGGGGCGGGCCTTCGAGATCGCCCTGGCCGACCGGCCGGGCCCCGTGGTGCTCGCCCTGCCCGAGGACATGCAGCGCGAGAAGACGGGGGTCTCCGACGCGCCGTTCGCCGAGCCGGCACTGCGCGAGCCGGATGCGGCCGACCTCGACCGCCTGCACACGTGGCTCGGCGATGCTGCTCAGCCGCTCGTGATTCTCGGCGGGCCGCGCTGGAGCCAGGCGTCGGCCGACGCGCTGGCAGCGTGGGCGGTGGCGTCGGCCGTCCCGGTGGCGACGCAGTTCCGTCGTCAGGACCGCATCGACAACGCCTCACCGGCGTACGTCGGCGACCTTGGCCTCGGCACCAATCCGGCGCTCGAGGCGCGCGTCGCCGAGGCCGATCTCGTCGTCCTCCTCGGCGGGCGCTTCGGCGAGATCCCGAGCGGCGGCTACACGCGCCTGCCGCTGGAGCGCCGGCTCGGACACCTGGTTGCCCATGTGCACGCCGATCCAGCGGAGCTGGGACGCGTCTGGCATCCCGACCTGGCGATTCCCGCCACCGCGCCGCTGGTCGTCGATGGACTCGTGGCGCGCGGGCCGCTCGGGCGACAGTCTCGGGCCATGTGGGCGCAGGCGCTTCGCGGCGACTACGAGTCGTGGAGCGAGCCGGCGCTGAGGGATCTCGCCGGTGTCGACCTCGGCCAGGTCGTCCGTCATCTGCGCGACACGCTGCCCGACGACTCCGTGATCACCAACGGCGCGGGCAACTACGCCGTCTGGATCCACCGCTACTACCGTCACCGTCGCTTCGGCACCCAGCTCGCGCCGACGAGCGGTGCGATGGGCTACGGCGTCCCCGCGGCAATCAGTGCCGCGCTCCACGACCCGTCGCGCCCCGTCGTCGCCTTCGCCGGCGATGGCTGCTTCCAGATGGCCGGCCACGAGCTTGCCACGGCCGTGCAGGTCGGCGCGCGCATCATCGTCCTCGTCTGCGACAACGGCATGCTCGGCACGATCCGCATGCACCAGGAGCGCTCGTTCCCCGGCCACGTCGAGGGCACCGCGCTCGCCAACCCCGACTTCGCCGCGCTCGCGGCCGCCTACGGCTGCCACGCCGAGCGCGTCGAGCGCGACGCCGACTTCCCCGCGGCCTTCGCCCGCGCCCTTGCCGCCAAGCGCCCGGCGCTGCTCCACCTGGTCACCGACCCAGCCGCGATCACGCCCAACGCGCTGCTCGCCTAGCCAATCTGGACCCGGGTCCAAATCTGCACGATTGCTGCAACTCTGGACCCGGGTCCAGATCCGTTAGGTTCCCGGCATGAAGATCTATGCACTCCACTGCGGCGGCGATCTCCAGGACGTCGGGATCTTCGACTACGAGCATCCCCAGGCCGGTGAGGCGCTCTACAACCCGTACTACATGTACGTGATCACGCACCCGCAGGGCAACGTCCTGCTGGACACGGGCGCGCACCCGACGCTGCGGACCGATCCGCGCTCGCGCCTCGGTGACATGGCCGATGTCTTCGAGGCGCTGCTCGCGCCCGACGACACGGTGCCCGGCTGCCTCGCGCGCATCGGCATGACGCCCGCGGATATCAGCGTCGTCGTGCAGTCGCACCTGCACTTCGACCACGCCGGCGGCCTAGAGCACCTGCGCCATGCACCGGTCTACGTGCAGCAGGCCGAGCTCGACTTCGCCTTCGACCGCACCCACGACCAGGCGGAGATCTACCTCGTCGATGACTTCAACGAGGGCGTCGACTGGCGGCCGATCATCGGCGAGCGCGATCTCTTCGGCGATGGCACGCTGATCCTGCACGCGACGCCGGGGCACACCGCCGGGCACCAGTCGCTATGGGTGCAGACGCCGAGCCGGCCGACGTTCCTGATGTGCGACGCGGCGTACCTGATCGAGCCGATGCGTGGTCGCCGCCTGCCCGGCGTGCTGTGGAACGGCGACGCGATGCTCGAGTCGTGGGACCGCATCGAGGAGATCGAAGGCGCGACCGGTGCGCGGCTGATCGCCACGCACGCGCTCGACTATGAGACCGCGGTGCCGAAGCCCCCGGACGGCTGGGAGTGAGCGCCGACAAGCAGCGCGTGCTCGACGCGACGAGCGCGCACGTGGCCCCGCACCGCGTGCAGGTCTGGGACGCCTTCGGCACGCAGCTCGTGATGGGGCGCCGCGAGGGCTATCGCATGTGGGATCTGACCGGCCACGAGCTGATGGACTTCCACCTCAACGGCGGCACGTTCAACCTCGGTCACCGCAATCCGGAGGTGATCGCGACGCTCGTCGGCGCGCTCGGCGAGGTCGACATCGGCAACCATCACTTCGCCAGCGTCGACCGCGCCGCGCTCGCCGAGCAGCTCGCGGCGTGCGCGCCGGGGGCGATGCCGTACAGCGTGTTCTCAAGCGGCGGCAGCGAGGCGATCGACGTGGCCATCAAGACGGCCCGCCACGCCACCGGTCGGCGCCGCATCCTCGGGCTCGACGCGGGCTACCACGGCAAGACCGGTCTGTCGGGCGCCGCCGGCGCCGACGCGGGGGCGCGGTTCTTCCACTCGGATCTCCCCGATGAATTCGCGACCGTGCCGTTCGCCGATGCCGGCGCGATCGAGCGGGCGCTGGCCGCTGACGACTTCGCCGCCGTGATCATGGAGACCGTGCCCGCCACGTACGGCTTTCCGGTCGTGCCCGACGGCTACCTGCCCGCCGTCAAGGCCGCGGCCGAACGCCACGGCGCGCTCTATATCGCCGACGAGGTGCAGGCCGGGCTCGGCCGCACCGGCGACCTCTGGGGCGTGCAGACCTACGGCGTCGAGCCCGACCTGCTCGTCACCGGCAAGGGACTGTCCGGCGGGATCTACCCGGTCGCCGCGACGCTGATCCGCGAGCGCGCCGCTGACTGGCTGCACCAGTACGGCTGGGGGCACGTGTCGACGTTCGGTGGCTCCGAGCTCGGCTGCCGCGTCGCGGCCAAGGTGCTCGAGATCACGCAGCGGCCCGAGACGGTCGCCAACGTCCAGCACCTGATCCGCCGGTACGCCGACGGGCTCGCGGCGATCGCCGCCGACGAGCCGTACCTCGTCGAGGTCCGCCAGTCGGGCGTGGTGATCGGCCTGCGCGTCGATCATCCCGACGGCGCGATCTACCTGCAGCAGGAGCTCTACAACCTCGGCCTGTGGGCCATCGCGTCGGGCTACGACCAGTCCGTCCTGCAGTTCAAGCCGGGCCTGCTCCTCACCGACGCCGAGGTCGATCGCTCGCTCGAGCTGCTGCGCGCCGGCCTCAGGCAGGCCAAGGACGCGGACCGGCCGGTGCCCAGCCGCCACCCCAAGCCGAGGGCGTAGGTGGACGACGACGCGGTCGCGCGCGAGGCGCTGCGGCGGTACGACCTCGACCGGCCGGTCACGATCGAGCTGGCCCGGCGCGGAGAGAACTCGACGTACCGCCTCGACGCGCCGCGCGGCACGTTCGCCCTGCGCGTGCATCGGCCCGGCTATCGCACGCCGGAGATGATCCGCAGCGAGCTCGCCTGGATGGAGGCGCTCGCCGGGACGGGCATCGCCACGCCCACGGCGGTCCGGGCGATCGACGGGTCGGTCGTCGCCACCGTTGAGACCACGACCGGCGATCGTCAGGTGAGCGTGCTGACCTGGGAGAGCGGCGAGCCGCTCGGCGATTCCGATGCCCTCGACCAGTGGCGCGAGCTCGGCCGGCTGATGGCGGAGGTGCGCGTGCACGGCGAGACCTGGGCGCGACCCGACTGGTTCGTGCGCCCCAGCTGGGACGCAGAGGGCATGGTGGGCGATGCGCCGCACTGGGGCGACCCGATCGAGCTCGGGCTCTGGACCGACGAGCTGCTGGAGCTCCTGCGCGCGGCGCGTGCGCGCGTGCGCGAGCGCCTCGCGGCATTCGGCACCGCGCCCGAGCGCTACGGCCTCGTCCACGCCGATCTCGCGTTTGCGAACGTGCTCATGCGCCCAGACGAGCCGCCCGTGCTGATCGACTTCGACGACTGCGGCTGGTCCTGGTATCTCTGGGAGCTGGCCGTCGCCCTCGCGCCATTCGATGGCACGGACGGCTTCGCCGCGCGCCGCGACGCCCTCGTCGACGGGTATCGATCGCGCTGGCCGCTGAGCGACGAGGACCTCGAGGAGCTGCCGACCTTCGTGATGGCGCGGCGTCTCGTGACGCTCGGCTGGGTCTTCACGCATGCCGATACCGAGCTCGCCGCGCGGCAGCGCGAGCGGCGCATCGCGACGTTCCCCGACGCCGCGCGGCGCTACCTCCAACGCAGCTAGCGGCCGGCGAGCAGCTGCTCGACGTTCTCGACGAACCACTCGCCGCCGTGCTCCGGAGCGAGCCGCAGCGCATCGTCGCCGTGCTGCTCCACGAGATCGCACGCACGGCGCAGCTCGTCGAGACGCACGGCATACGCGGCCGAGTCGGCCACGTTGGGGTCGTGCCCCTCGAGCGCGAACGCCGGGTCGAACGGTGCGAGCCTGTCGAGGAGCGCGCGCGTGCCCGCGACGGTCAGGTACACCGGATCGCCCCACAGGCACGGGTAGAGCGCATCGCCGAGGAACAGCACGCGGTCCTCGGGCTCCCAGACGACGACGGAGTCGTCGGCGTGATCGCCGCCGACCCAGCGCAGCTCGACGGTCGTGTCGCCGAGATCCACGTGGTGCGCATCGGTGAACGTCACCTGCGGCACGACGATGCGCAGCGTCCTGCGCTCGGCCTCGGTGAGCTCCTCGAGCAGGTGGGGGAGGGAGAACGCGAGCTCGAGGCCGTCGTCGACGCGCTTTCGCAGCGCGGCCTCGTCCCATGCGTAGCCGGCCTGCACGGCAACCCCGGCTGCCGTCCGCTCCGAGCCGAGCACGGGCACGTCGAGCGCCGCGGACCCGAATGAGTGGTCCCAGTGCCAGTGCGTGAGCGCGATGCCGACGACCGGCGGACGGTCGCGGGCCTCGAGCTCCGCCACGAATGCGGCGAGGTGCGCAGGCGAGGCGCCGCCGTCGACGAGCAGCGTTCCGGCGGTGCCACGGATGGCCCCGAGCGCGGGACGGTCGGTGCGCTCATCGGGCGTGAAACGATCGACGCGGGGCGACACTATCTCGAAGCGGCATTCCGGCATAGACTGACCGCATGTTACGCGTTGCCCGGACGCCGGTAGACCTGCTGTCCGCAGCAGATATCGCCAACATCGACGCGGCCTGGCGCACGATCATCAGCGAGCTCGGCGTGCAGTTCGAGAACCCGCGAGCGCTCGCTCTCCTGCAGGACGCCGGCCAGCAGGTTGACGGTGACACCGTGCGCTTCGACGCCGACTGGGTTGCCGAACTGGTCGCACAGACGCCCGCGAGTTGGACCTGGCACGCCCGCAATGCGGCGCGTGATGTTCCGATTGGCCAGGGCGTGAGCGCCTTCGCGCCGGCCTACGGCGCGCCCTTCGTGACCGTTGCGGGAGAACGTCGCAACGGCTCGCTCGAAGATCTCCGCAACCTCGTCGCGCTGATTCAAGACGCCGACGAACTGGACGTCGCCGGCGGTGTGGTCGTTGAGGCGCAGGACGTGCCGGTCGAGTATCGCCACCTCCACCTGCTGCGGACGCTCGCCGTCGAATCGGACAAGCCCTTCATGGCTGCCGTCAACTCGCCCGACGCGGCCGAGGACTCGGTGCGGATCGCCGACATCGTGCTCGGCGGCCTCGACGGTCGCTGCGCGATGACGGCGATCGTCAACTCCAACTCGCCGCTTCGCTGGGACGAGCGCATGTCCGACGCGATGATGATTCTCGCGCACCACGGACAGGCGCCGATCGTCATGCCCGGTGCGCTGCTCGGCGCGATGGCGCCCGTCACGCTCGCCGGTGGCGTCGCGCAGATGCTCGCCGAGGCCTTTGCTGCGATCGCCCTGATTCAAACGGTACGGCCGGGCGCGCCTGTCCTGCTCGGCATCGGCACGCCGATCACCGACATGCAGTCGGGTGCTGCCGGGTACGGCGGTCCCGAGCTGGCGCGTGGCGTGCTGGTGATGGGGCAGCTCGCGCGGCACTACGGGCTGCCGACGCGTGCGCTGGGCGGGTCGTTCACGACGAGCCAGATCACCGATGCGCAAGCGGGCTGGGAGGGCATGCAGGTGATGAAGGCCGCGCTCGACGCGCACGCCGATGTCGTCATGCACGCAGCAGGCTGGCTCGACGCCGGCCTCGTGACCGGCTACGAGAAGCTGATCTGCGACCTCGACATCATCGCGTCGCTCTGCGTGGAGTACGGTCCGGTCGTCGTCGACGATGAGGAACTGGCGATCGACGTGATTCGCGAGGTCGGACACGGCGGCCACTTCTTTGGCGTCGACCACACGCTCACGCGGTTTCGCACGTGCTTCCACCGGCCGGTCGTCGCGTCGAAGCAGAACATCGAGCGCTGGCGCGCGGCGGGCTCGCTCACGGCGGAGCAGCGTGCTGAGGCGGTGTGGCGCGCTCGCCTCGACGAGCACGAGGCGCCGCCGATCGATGCCGACATTGAGCGCGAGGTCGATGCGTACATCGCGGCCCGCACGCTCGAGCTGGGCTAGACACTGGGGCGACACAGGCGGGCGGCCGGTGGGTCGTCGACACCGGCCGCCCTGTGTGTCCAGAACGCTGCGGGGTCGTCTGCCGCTTCGTTGCGTCTGTACCGGGGCTGACGCGACACCCCGGACGATCTGACGCGGGAAACCCGCAGTTGCGACACGTGTGCGCGCGGGTGTGACCCCGCACACCTCGCGCCCGTTGACGGTTCAGTCGGGTGCGCGGCGGGAGAGCTGCGAGCCCTGCACCGAGTTGACCGCATCGAGCACGATCGAGTCGCCGCGCCAGCGGTCGTCCGAGTGCTCGATCGGCGTGCCGTCGCTGGCGAAGACCGTGCGCTCCTGGCGCAGCAGCGGAGTGCCGGGGCGCGCACGGAGGAGGTCGGCGTCGACGGCCTCGGCGGCGATCGCGCTGATGCGGTGGTGGCCGGACGCGACCTCGACGCCGCGCTCGGCGAGCGCCGCGTACACGCTGCCGGTCTCGAGATCCGCGTCGACCAGCAGTGCGCCGATGTGCTCGGGGTAGGCCGCGTGCTCGACCATCACGGGGACCTCGTCGAGCAGGCGCACGCGGACCATCGTCCACACGAGACCGCCTTCGCCGATGCGCAGCTCGGTCGCCACGGCGGGCGCAACGGTGCGGCGCACGAGCTCGACCATGCGAGCCCCGGGCGTCGCGCCTTGCTGGCGCGCCCAGGCGGTGAACGACAGCAGCTCGGAGAACGGCTGCAGGCGCGGGCGCTGCAGGACGGAGGTGCGAGCGCCTTGGCGGGTCTGAACCAGCCCCTCGGCGCGGAGGGTCGCGACGGCCTGCCGAACGGTGCCGCGGGCGAGGCCCGTCGCCTCCATCAGCGCCGCATCACCCGGGAGCGTGTCGCCCGGCAGCAGCTCGCCGCTCGCGATCGTGTCGCGCAGGGCGGAGGCAAGGCGGACATGTGCAGGGACATCTCGATCGACCTGTTCATAGCGCCTGCCCAGGGCCTTCACCACGTCGTCGCCGGCGCGCTTGACATGACTAGACATGTCTGCGACCTTGACCGAAACGTGTCCAGACAGGTTTACCCATGACTGCAACTGTACCGAGCCGCGCGCGCATCGTCATCATCGGCGGTGGTGTGATCGGATCGTCCATCGCGTACCACCTCGCCAAGAGCGGCGAGACGGACGTCGTCGTGCTCGAGCAGACCGAGATCGGCGGCGGCACCACGTGGCACGCCGCCGGCATGGTCGGGCGCCTGCGCACGAGCAGCACGCTCGCGCGCATGTGCGACGCGTCGGCCAGGCTCTACGCGGGGCTCGAGGCCGAGACGGGGGAGAAGGTCGACTGGCGCCAGTGCGGCACGCTCTACGTGGCGCGCAACGACGAGCGCATGTTCCAGTACCGCCGCACGGGGGCGATGGCCCAGCATCTCGGGATCGACGTGGACATGGTCAGTGCCGAGCGCGCGCTCGAGCTATTCCCGCTGCAGAATCCCGACGGTCTCGTCGGCGGCCTGCACATCCCCGATGACGGCAAGGTCGAGCCGGCCGGTCTCGCCCGCGCGCTTGCCAAGGGCGCCCAGCTGCGCGGCGCGACGATCTGCGAGCACGCACGCGTCACCGGACTCACGTTCGCCGACGGCCGTGCCGCGGGCGTCGTTCTCGACGATGGCCACGAGATCCAGGCCGAGGAGATCATCCTCGCCGGCGGCATGTGGACCCGTGATCTGGCGCGCGACTACGGCATCCACGTGCCGCTCGCCCCGGTCGAGCATCACTACGTCGACTCGAACCCAATCCCGGGTGACATCGACATGTATCCGTGCACGCGCGACGCCGACGGGTGCACGTACTACCTGACCGTCCACGACAAGATCCGCCTCGGCGCCTTCCAGGCCGTCACCAAGGCGTGGCAGGTCGACCCCGTGCCGTACCCGTTCTCGTTCTCGCTGCTCGAGGACGACTGGGAGCACTTCCAGCCGCCGCTCACGGAGGGCCTGCACCGTCTGCCGATCCTCGAGGAGGTGGGCTTCGAGCGCTTCGTCAACGGTCCCGAGTCGTTCACGCCGGATTCGAACTTCCTGCTCGGCCCCGCACCGCAGGTGCCCGGCATCTGGATCGCCGCCGGCATGAACTCCGCGGGGCTCGCCTACGGTGGCGGCGTCGGCGAGGCGCTCGCGTCTTGGCTGCTCGACGGCCACCAGCCGTACGACCTGAGCATGCTCGACCCGGCGCGCTTCGCGCCCGAGCAGGACGACCTCACGTACCTGCGCCAGCGCGTCACCGAGGCGCTCGGCACGCACTACCTGATGGCGTACCCCAACCGCGAGCTGCTGACCGGGCGCCCGCTGCGCACGTCGCCCGTGCACGAGATAATCCAGCGCGCCGGTGCGTGGTTCGGCGAGAAGGCCGGCATGGAGCGCCCGAACTTCTTCGGCGATCCCGGCACGACGCCGGTGGTCGAGTACTCGTTCGGGCGTCAGTCGTGGTTCGAGGATCATCGCCGCGAGCATCTCGCGGCGCGTGAGGCCGCTGCGGTCTTCGATCAGTCGGGGTTCGGCAAGATCGAGGTGACCGGCCCCGATGCTGCGGCCGTGCTTAACCGCCTCTGCGCCAACGACATCGACGTCGCGCCGGGCCAGCTCGTCTACACGGCCATGCTCGACGAGCGCGGCCGGTTCTTCAGCGACCTCACCGTGCTGCGGCTGGGTGAGGAGCGCTTCCGCCTGATCACCGGCACCGCGCAGCGCATGCGCGACCTCTGGCACGTGCGGCGTGCCGCCGACGGCCTGCGCTGCGAGGTCGTCGACGTGACCGGCGAGTCCGCCGTGCTGAGCGTCATGGGCCCGCAGAGCCGCGCGCTGCTGCAGCCGATCGTCAACGGCGACCTGAGCAACGATGCCTTCGCCTTCGGCGACGTGCGCGAGGTCGGCATCGGCGGCGCACGCGTCCACGCCGCGCGCGTCACGTACGTCGGCGAGCTGGGCTGGGAGCTCCACGTGCCGTCGGCCGATGCCGAGGCGGTGCTGGAGACGGTGCTCGCCGCCGGCGATGACACGACCGCGGCCACGCTCGCCGGGCACTACGCAATCAACTCGCTGCGCCTCGAGAAGGCCTACCGCGCCTGGGGGCACGAGCTGTCGCCCGACGAGACGCCGATCGAGGCCGGCCTCTCCTTCGCCGTGGCGTGGGACAAGCCCGGCGGGTTCGTCGGCCGCGAGGCGCTCCTGCCGCAGCGCGAGGCCGGCGGCGACGCGCTCGCGAAGCGCCTGGTCGCCTTCATCGCGACGG
>JBPCSK010000249.1:0-8552 GCA_051007275.1 Gaiellales bacterium
GACGCGCGCGCTGGCGCGCACGGGCGCCACCGGAGACATCTGGCCGCTGGCACCGGGCAAGGCCGCCGACCTCACGCCGGATCAGCAGCAGGAGGAGCTCGAGCGTCGCTGGCACCAGGGCTCCTTCTCGTTCCTGAGCGCCTTCGAGGACATGACGAGCGATCCCGAGTCGAACCGCATCGCCACGGACTTCGTGCACCGCAAGATCAAGGAGAAGGTGCACGACCAGGAGGTCGCCGAGCTGCTCTGCCCCAAGGACCACCCGCTCGGCACCAAGCGCCTGTGCGTCGACCACGGCTACTACGAGACGTACAACCGCCCGAACGTCGAGCTCGTGGATATCAAGGGACACCCGATCGAGCGCGTGACGGAGCGTGGCTTGCGCGTGAAGGATCGCGACTGGGAGTTCGACGCGATCATCTTCGCCACCGGATACGACGGGATGACGGGTGCGCTGATGGCGGTCGACCTGCAGGGGCGCGAGGGCCATCGGCTGCGCGAAGAGTGGGCTGACGGCCCGCACAGCTACCTCGGCTTCATGCTGCACGGCTACCCCAATCTCTTCACCCTGACCGGTCCCGGCAGCCCATCCGTGCTGAGCAACATGATGACCGCCATCGAGCAGCATGCGGAGCTGTGCGACGCCGCCATCGGGCACTGCCTCGACGAGGAGCTGACGGCGCTCGAGCCGACTGCTGAGGCCCAGGCCGAGTGGGATCAGGAGGTGCACGACGCGGCGTACGCCACGCTCTACCCGCAGGCCGCCTCCTGGTACATGGGCGCCAACATCCCGGGCAAGCCACGCGTCTTCCTGCCGTACATCGGCGGTGTCGGCCGCTACAACGAGCTCTGCGACGACGTCGTGCGCGACGGCTGGCGCGGCTTCGCCGGCATTTCCTGACTCAGCGGCGATCCAACCCCACCGTCGCGCCACAGCGGACGCCACACCCGCGCGGATGTGGTGTCCGCCGTGGCATCACGTCGCGGCGTTGACGTGGCTGTAGGTGAACTTGTGCACGCCGAGCTCGAGCATCGTCTCGGTCTCGATCACCCCCGGCAGCGCCCGCGTGCGCGTGATCAGATCACCGAGCGCCTCGGCGTCGGTGCAGATGAGCTGCGCGTAGATGTCGGCACGTCCGGCCAGAGAGGATACGTACGTCGTCTCGTTCCATGACGAGAGCGCGTCGACGATCGCCGTCTGCGCTGCACCCTCGACGCGGACGAGCATGAGCGCGAGCACGGAGTTGCCGAGCCGCATCGGGTCGACGAACGCGAGGAAGCGCAGGGCTCCCAGGTGCTCGAGCTTGCGGACGCGGCTGCGTACGGTCCCCTCGGAGATGCCAACCTCCCGGGCGATATCGCGGTAGGGACGCCGGCCATTCTCCTGCAGGGCGCGCAGGATCGCCTGATCGGTCTCGTCGAGGGGGATCTCCAGCGCCATCGTGCGGATTCTACGCAACGCGCCGTGTATCTATCGGCATTCGCGCACGTCATTCGCATATTTCCTTCGCAATGCGTAAATCTGTGCCTTGCGCTGCCTCTACCGACGGACGATGCTCACCCCAATCGGCGCACGGCAGGAGCGAGAGATGATCGAGATGCGAGGCCCAGTGACCACGTGGGAAGACCGGGGCGTTGAGCGCTCCGGCACGCTGCCCAACGACTGGTACACATCCCAGGAGCTGTTCGACCTCGAGATGACGACGCTGTTCCGCGACACGTGGACGTGCGTCGGTCGCACCGATCAGGTCGAGCATCCCGGTCAGTACTTCACGACGACGGTGGCCGCCGAGGAGATCGTGGTGTGCCGGGACGGTCAGGGCACGCTGCGTGCGCTCTCCAACGTCTGCCTGCACCGCGCCGGCCCCGTCGCGATCGGCACCGGCACACGCAAGGCCTTCCAGTGCCCGTACCACGGCTGGATGTTCGAGCTCGACGGACGCGTGCGCAACGCGCGCGGCATGGACGGGACGGAGGACTTCGACACCGACGCGATGCGCCTGCCGGAGTTCCGCGTTGCGACGTGGGGGCCGACGGTCTGGGTCACGCTCACGGACGCCGCGCCGCCGCTTGAGGAGTGGCTCGGCGACATCACGCCCCGCCTCGCCAACTACCGCGTCGATGAGCTCGAGTTCGTCGGCGGTCGCAGGTGGGAGATCGACTGCAACTGGAAGATGTACGTGGACAACTTCATGGAGGGCTACCACATCCCCTTCATCCATCCGGGCCTCACGCAGAGCCTCAGCCCGTCGGTCTACACGTACGAGCTCGGCAAGTACACCAACGTGCAGTACGGCGCGGAGCCGCACCCGCGCGGCCCCGGATCGCGCATCGCCGGCATCCTCGGCAGCACGCAGGACCTGCGCCGCATCAAGCCGCCGATCGACGGCCTCGACGAGCAGGAGCGCGTGGGCTACTACTTCCACTGGGTCTTCCCGCTGACCACGATCAACTTCATGCCGGACGGCCTGCTGATCTTCCAGATCAGCCCGCTGGGGCCGGAGCGCTCGGAGTCGCGTTTCATGTGGTGGTTCCCGCCGGCGACGTCGTACCAGGACAAGCTGCTGCAGGCCGCGCTGATCAACTTCGGCCACCTCATCAACACCGAGGACTACGAGATCTGCGAGCACGCGCAGAAGGGCATGCGCTCGAGCGTGTACCGGCAGGGGCGGTACGCCGCCACGCAGGAGATGTGCCTCCACCACTTCCATCAGCTGCTGACCGACTACATGGCGCCGCACCTCGACGCCTGGGACGCCGCGCGGCACGGGCACGCGAAGGGGCGCGCAAAGGCGGCCGTCCGCCAGGCGACCCGCACCGGAGCGAGCGCATGAGCCCGTCCCGCTCAGGCGCCGACCTCGAGACCGAGCTGGTCGCCTTCCTGACGCGCTTCCTCGACTCCGACGATGGCGCCACCGTGGCCACCGGCCTCACGATGGTGGACGGACCGGCCGTGCTGGAGCTCATCGTGCGCGACCCGGATGCAGTCGTCCACGCAGACCTCAAGCAGCGCACCGTCGCCGCCGGGTGGGCGCCCGAGGCGTCAGCCACGGTCCGCATCACCGCAGCCGGCCTCCACAACCTGCTGCTCGACCGGCTCGGCCCGGTCGAGATCTCGCGCCTCCTGGAGGAGGACGACCTCGCGCTCGAGGGCCCTCCTCCGGCGCTCGCCGGCCTGCTGCTCGTCGCCGAGCCGCTGCGTCTCCACTACGAGGCGAGTCTCACTGAGCGTGGCCGCGATGATCTGCTCTCGTCGCCGGCGCCAGAGGTCGGTGGCATCTGGGAGACCGACGTCACGCCGCCGCGCGTCTTCGGCATCCGCCGGCCGTGGCAGCCGGAGAAGTCCTCCCGCGCCCAGCAGGTCTGAGCGACGATCAGTCGGCGCGCAGCCAGGGCGCGTCGGCCATCACGCCCGACTCCTCGCCCTCGCCGAACCACGGATCCGAGACGTTCCACGCGGCGTCGAACGTGCCGATCTGCCACTGCGTGCCGCGCAGGAAGAGCCAGCGCATCTGCTCGCGCTGGAAGTCCGTCGCGGCCGCACCGTACTCGTCGAGCCCGTCGCGGATGCACTCGTAGAGGCGGATGAAGTACGGATCGACCCACTGCTCGACCCAGAGGCGCTGGAGCTCCGGCAGGTTGCCGGGCTGCTCACGGGCGTAGCGCTCGCCGAACGTGCCGGCGAACGAGTAGCAGACGAAGATCGCCGCGCAGAAGTCGCCGAACGACCCCTCATGGGCGGCGCGCACCCAGAAGTTGATCGCGCCCTCGCGCATCGGGCGGGCAGCCCAGCGCGTCTTGGCGAAGGGACCGAAGTCGCCCATCGTCTCCAGCTCCACGCGCGTCGTGCTCGCGCGCACGCTGTACTCGCGCGACAGCTCGATGAACGGGATGTGCGGCGGCACCTTCGGATACACCGGTGCCGTCATCTGCTGGCCGAGATACGGCAGGTCCTGGATCAGCCAGTAGCGGAACTGGTCGTCACGCAGCTCGCCCGCGAACAGGGCCTCGGTCCACGGATGGTGCAGCCAGCGCTCCCACACCGACCCTGCCGCCTCAATGCACTCGTCCGAGAATCCCATCTCACGCCTCCCTTTGGCCTACTCGCGTATGAACGAGATTACCGATAGACGCAGTCCTGCAAGCACGCCATTCCGCACCGGCAGGATCGCCGTGCGCGGAATTCCAGTGGCGACACGACTGAGGGGCCGCAGGCGGGCTACCGGCGCGGCGTCCGCGGCAGCGTGAGCGGCTGGGTCCAGGCCGTCGTCGTACCGCCCGTCGGGGTGAACGCGGCACGAATGCGCAATGCCAGTGGCGCCTTCGCGAGCGCCGCGCGTGTCGAGCGATTCAGCACGCAGAAGAGCGTGTGGACGCCCGCCGCTTTTGCGATCGCGTTGGCGGAGCAGACCGGCTTGGCCCGCGCCTTCGCCGTGCCAGCGCGCAGGCCGGTGACTGCGATCCGTCCGGGACCGGTGACGGTGAATCGCACCCGTATCCGACCATTCGGCAGCGCGGTGACCCGCGTGCGCTTGAGTTCGCCCGGTGTGGCGCTCGGTGCCGCCGGCGTCACAGCAATCGCGGCCGACGTCACCCCTGCGCCGACGGCGCTCAGCGCGCGCAGCCGGATCGACTGACTGCGACCATTGGCGAGCCCTGTCACCGCGAGCGGGCTGCTGGTGCCGGACACGCCCGTCCAGGCGGCGCCGTCGACGGAGGCCTCGTAGCCCGTGATCGCGGAATCGCCCGCGCCGCCGGCCGTGAACGAGACCGTAGCCCGGGCGTCGCCCGCCGTGGCCGCGAGGCCCGTTGGGGCAGCGGGGGCCGCGCAGGGCATGGCGTCGTACTCCATCAGGAGGAACGGGTAGCCGTCGTTCACGGACGCGCAGATGCCCCATGTCTTGACCACCGAAGCCGTCTGCCAGAGTCGCACGATCGACCATGCGAACACGGAGTCCGCGTACTGCGCGTACGCGCGCATCTGCTCTGTCGTCCGGCCGCCGGAGGCGAAGATGGCCATGCCGCCGTCGGTCCGGCCCGTCGTCTCGACATCCCAGTAGGCGGAGGTGCCCTGGTCGGTCCGGTACGTGAAGCGCCCGATCAGGCCCTTGCCGCCACTCGGCACGGCACCCGTGGCGTAGACCTGCTCGAGCGCGAACAGGCCGCCCGTGTCGCCAGCGGAGTTCGACACGAACCCGACGAGGCCGCCAAAGGAAAGCGACCCGCTCGCATCGGTCTCCACGAGGTCCCCACGTGCGTAGGAATCGATGACGTCGACGCGCCCGTCACCTGCCGTGGTGACGGAGCGCTGCACGAGCCCGATCAGGCCGCCAACCTCCGCGATGCCCGAGACATCGCCCGTGGCGGCGACCCGCTCGAATCGGACGGCGCGGTTCGCGGAGTTCGACTGCACGAGGCCGACGAGGCCGCCGGCGATCCCGCCCTGCGGAGCGGCGACGGCGCCGGCGGCGGTCGCGTCGGTGATCGCCAGCGGCTCGGACCGGCTCGTCCCGCCCTGCTCCTGGAGGCGCAGGTAGCCGATCAGTCCGCCGAGGGCGTTCCCGCCGAGGCGAGCAACGGTGACGTCGCCCGTGGCGTGGACGTCATCGACCACCACGGCGGCCCCGTCCTCGGCGTCGACCATGCCGATCGCCCCACCGGCTCCCTCACGGCCGCCGGAGTTGTCGGCGCTGACGTCGACGTCAGCCGTGCCGCCGACGAGGCTCACATTCGAGAAGGCACTGATCTTCCCGATCAGGCCACCGACGCCCAGCCGCCCGGTGGCCGTGCCGGTGGCGGAGACATCCTCAACCACCACGGAGCCGCTGGTGTCCTCGATCATCCCGATCAGGGGCGCCACATGGTCGCCGCCGCCGACGCGTGCGCCGCGCAGGTGCACGCGCCGGATCACCGCACCATCGCCGATGTTCGCGAACAGCCCGACGTCGCTGCGGACCGAGCCACCGCGCCCGTCGACGTATACGAAGCCCGTGATCCGGTACCCGCCGCCGTCGTAAGTGCCATGGAACTGCGGTCCCGTGCCGCTCTCGTTCGCGATCGGCGTCAGGTTGCTCTCCACGCCGCCTGCTGCGACCGCGGCAGGCATTGTGATGTCCGCCGTCTGCAGGTACGAGTACGAGGAAGTGAGAGCGCAGGTGCCGGTACCGACCGCGCGAAGGTCCGCGACCGACCCGACGCGGTACGGATCACCGGCGCTACCGGTCTCCTCGAGCGTCTGCGCGTTCGAGCCGACACACGAGGCGAACGCTCCCGGCACCGCCGCGCCAAACGCCGCGACGACGACCGTGAGACCAATCGCGCGGACGAGGCGGAGCGGGCACGACGCCATGGGCGGAGGGTACCGCACGCGAGCAGGCAACACCGAAAGCTGAATCACGCAGCGGCGCCACGCGACCGGCGATCCCGCACACCCGTCTCGCAGGACGAATGCTCGTTATGTCGTACCATCCGGCTGTGTGCCGCCTTCGCCTGATCGCAACCGGCGTGCTGACGCTCATCGCCCTTGCCATCGGTGCTCTGGCGGCCGAGCCATCCGCGGACGCCGCGACCTTCGACCGCGACCCGAGTTCCCGGACCCTGACGGTCACGGTGGATAGCAATGGGGAGGCGGTGACCCTCAGCGCGACCGCGACGGACTTCGTCGTGACATGGCAGACCAACTTCTCAACGCCCGCCACGAACGCATTCACGAAGACGGACTTCGACTCGATCATCATCGATGGCAACGACCGGGCGAACGTGCGCGTCACGCTCGACGGCGAAGGTACAGATCTGTCCGTGCGCACGGGGCTGACGGTCAAGAACCTGTTCGCAGATGACAGCAGCCAGGTCTCCGTCAAGGGCGCCATCGGGATCTCCGGACTGGCGGGCCACGATCGCACCCTCGAGCTGGACTCGCCGGCCGCTTCCGCAGACCGCGAACGAGCCCTGATCCTCCTCGTCGCCCCAACCACCTTCACCCTCGCCGCCCCGCCGACCGGGCACTCGAGCACCGTCCGCTTCGGGGGGCGCGTCCTCGGCAATCAGGCGCTCTCCATCCAGCTTCCGGGCGGTACCAACGAGGCCCGGCAGGTCACCTTCCTGGCCCCGGTCGGTGTGCCCACGAGCGGTGATCCCTCGCGCGTGGCCTCCCTCACCGTCGACGCCGGGCGGGTGATTCTCCCGAGCGTCGTCTCGACGGTCGACTTCCAGCAGTGGGGCAGCGCCGAACTCGTGCTGCCCGAAGCCGACGCGGCCCTGCGTGCGTCGCGCGTCCTCGGTACGGGGCAGATCGGCTGTGACCCGCAGACGCTGAGCTCCACCGGCTGCGCGACCGCCGCGACGCTCACCATCGACGTGACCGCGATCCGGGCCGGTGCGGATCTGGGCAGTTCGATCGGCGGCGTGGGCTCCTCGCAGTACGGCGATCCCGGAGCACCTGAGCAGCGGATTCACCTCGTCAAGGAGGGCGTGGGCACCCTCTCATTCAACGCCGCTGGCTATCGCAACCGCCATAGCGGCGGCACCACCATCACAGAAGGAACCCTGCGGGTCGGCCATGCCAACGCCCTCGGAACAGGCGGTACCATCGTCGGCGCGACAGGCACGCTGGAGCTCAGTGATGGCTTCGACGAGCACGTCTCCGGACAAACGACGTACCCACCAAGCAGCCTCGGGCTCGCGGGGACCATCACCAGCAGCGGCAGCGCAAACCACCTGCGCACGCCGATCACACTACTCGGGGACGCCACCATCGCGACCAGCACCGCACTCGTCGTGTTCTCGAACGTGGCGGGCGGATCTCACGATCTGACCGTCTCGGGACTGGTTGACTTCGCGGGCACGATCGACACGACCGGGGCCGTCCGTGTCGCGCCATCGACGACATGGGTTACGTCCACGAGCCTCGCCGCCACGGGCTCGCTCACGGTCGATGGCAACCTCGATCTCGACCCCGGGGGGCTGGCGCCCTACACGACAACGCTGGCCGCGGCCCGGCTCAATGGCACGGGCGCTATCCGCTGTGACAACGGCGCGTACTGCAATATCGTCGTGATCGACGTCTCCGATACGTCAGGCGTCACCGCATTCAGTGGCGGTTTCGGCGGCATCTCCGGCACCTACCCCAACCTGACCGTGCGCAAGGCAGGTGCAGGCACTCTCGTCCTGGCCGGTACGAGCCAGATCACCGGCAACACGATCGTCGCCGCTGGCGAGCTGCGCGTCACGCCCAGCGGCTCGATCGGCGGGGGACTCAGCGCCGGCACCGTCACCGTGGAGGCGGGCGCACGCGTGAGCGGCAGTGGCGCGGTCGGTGGCGGCGACGACGCGGGCGGCGTCGGCCAGTCGGTCGCCGGCACCATCGACCTGGATGGCCCGACCGGGCCCGAGACGATGACGACGAGCTCGCTGAACCTCGTCGGCGGCGTGCTCGACGTCGGCGTGGACGACACGTCCACGCACTCCCAGCTGCAGGTCGCCAACTTCGTCACCCTGTCGGCCGGCGCCGCGCTGCGCGTCCGTGCCGGTTCGGCGCTCACCGAGGGCACCAC
>JBPCSK010000250.1:0-2593 GCA_051007275.1 Gaiellales bacterium
GGGCCCGCGCGCGGCCGAGGGCGGCTACGACTACATCGCGCAGGGCATGGCAGGCTGGATGAGCCTGACCGGTGATCCCGACGGCCCGCCGACCAAGTCGGGCCTCTCGCTCGTCGATATGTCCACGGGCTACGCAGCGGCGCTGGCCATTTTGTGCGCGCTCTGGCGCGCGCGTCGCGATGGCGAGGGCTGTGACGTCGACGTGTCGCTGTTCGAGACGGCGTTCAACCTCGACATGTACGTGTCGACCTGGCACCTGTCGCGCGGCTGGGAGCCGATCCGCACACGCAACTCCTCGCACCCGTCGATCGTGCCGTTCGGCAACTTCCCGACGGCAGACGGCTGGGTCGTGATCGCCTGCGCCAAGCAGAAGTTCTTCGAGAACCTCGTTCACGCCATCGGCGTCGAGTGGATGCTCGAGGACGAGCGCTACGCCACGATGGCGGCCCGCCTCGAGAACCGCGATGCGTGCGTCGCCGAGATCGAGCAGGCCCTCGCCACGAACACGACCGCGCACTGGGTGAAGGTGCTGGCGGAGGCCGACGTGCCGAGCGGGCCGATCTACTCGATCGCCGAGGCCGCCGCAGATCCGCAGACGATCGCGCGCGACCTGATCGCCGAGACCGAGCATCCCGTGCTCGGCACCGTGCGGCAGATCCGCTCGCCGCTGCGCATGCCGGGTGCCGCCGAGTAGCTCAAGCCCGCGCCCAAGCGCGGTGAGCACACGCGCCAGGTGCTGACCGAGCTGGCGGGGATGGACGAATCCGAGATCAACGCTCTGGCCGAGGCGGGTGCCTTCGGCGACGTGGAGGTATGACGATGGCCAAGACCGTGACGATCGATCGCGACCGCTCGTACGCGCGCATCGAGAACGACATCGAGACGCTGGGCGGACCGGACTTCACCGAGACCGATGAGGCGATCCGCCGCTACGCCTACACCGACGTCTACGAGAACACGCTGCAGTACTTCACGCGCGAGCTCGAGGCGATCGGCTTCGAGGTCTGGCGCGATCCGGTCGGCACGCTGATCGCCTCGACTGTCCCGAAGGGCGCACCGGCCTTCGGCATCGGCTCGCACTGCGACTCGAACCGCAACGGCGGCAAGTACGACGGCACGCTCGGCGTGGTCACCGCCCTCGAGGTCTGCCGTCTCGCGCAGGAGTCGGGCCAGCACATCCCGCTGCGTCTGATCTCGTTCCTCGAGGAGGAGGGCTCCGGCTTCGGCCAGATGCTGCTCGGCTCGCGGATCATGCTGCAGCGCGTCACGGAGGAGGAGCTCAAGACGACGATCCTCGCGCCCGACGGCACCTCGTTCTGGGACTCGGCCAAAGCCGCGGGCTACGAGCCCGAGCGCTGGCAGGAGTCGATCAACGAGATCGACGGCCTGACCGGGTGGATCGAGGTCCACATCGAGCAGGGCCGCGTCCTCCAGGACACGGGTAATCGCATCGGCGTCGTGCACGCGCTCCCGGGCTACGTCCACGGCGACTTCCACTTCACCGGCCGCGCCGACCATGCGGGCGCCACGCCGATGGACTTCCGCGTCGACGCCGCCATCCCGGCCGCCGAGACGATCCTGGAGGTCGAGCGCCTCGCCAACGAGATCGGCAAGACGACGGTCGGCACGACGGGCGAGCTCGAGACGCATCCGTGCCTGATCAATGTCGTGCCGGGCAGCGTCCGCGTGTCGCTCGATACGCGCTCGGTGACGGGCGGGCACGTCGAGCTGCGCGACCGCATCGTGCCGTACGCCAAGGAGCGTGCCGAGGCCCGTGGGGTCGGCTTCGAGTGGGTCGAGCGCCAGGCGCTGCCGATCACGCCGATGGACGACGGCATCGTCGAGGCGCTGCGGCAGGAGGCCGAGGCCACCGGCGAGCCGTTCATGGTGATGCCGTCGGGCGCCGCCCACGACACGATGTGCGTGGCCGACAAGGTGCCGACGGCGATGGTCTTCGTGCCCTGCGTCGATGGCCTCTCCCACACGCCGCTAGAAGACTCCGACACGCGTGATGCCGCACTGGCGGCCGAGATCGTGCTCGGCGCGATCATGGCGCTCGGCGCGTAGGGATCGCGGCGTCGCCATGCGATCGACATCGGCGACGTGGTACCTTCGATCCATGCGCCGTTTCGGACTCGCACTCGTGGTGGGCATCCTGCTGACGGCCACGCCAGCGGCACCCGCGTCGGAGACGCAGTCGTACTGGGTTGCCAACGCCAATAGTCAAACGGGATCGCAGCTCAACAATCTCGTCCGCGGCTCGCTGCAAGGGGCTGGCGTCACGTACTCGCCCGCCTTCACCAGTCCACCAATCTCGCTCACGGGCTGGCGCGACTCGCTCTACGTCGGGGCATCGGACACGCTGGTGCGGACGGATTTCGATGGCAACATCCTCGAGTCGAAGACGGGGTGCGGGTCGTTCACGGCGCTCGCGTACCACGACCACGCTCTCTACGTGGGCTGTACGCACGTCTCTACCGACCCCACGATCGAGCGTATCGCGCTCCACGCCGACGGCTCATTCGGTGCCATGACCCAGTGGGCCGTGCGGACAAACTGGATCGAGGACCTCGCGATCGCCAATGGCTACATG
>JBPCSK010000251.1:0-1505 GCA_051007275.1 Gaiellales bacterium
ATACGCGACCGCGTTCGCACGCCAACCAAGCCCTATGGGTCCGGGCCCATAATGTCCGCAATGCCCGACCGCCTCCGCGTTCTCTTCATCGCCTTCTACTACCCGCCGACCAGCGGCGGCGGCGTCGAGCGGACGATCCAGTTCTCACGGCGGTTGCCGGACCTCGGCATCGATGTCGAGATGCTCGTGCCGACCGATGCCAAATGGCTGGCGGAGGACCCCGCCTCCGTCTCGCGCATCCCCTCCGACGTCGTCGTGCACCGCGTCCGGTACCGCGGGCCATCGCTGCGGCAGCTACCGGGCGACCGCATCCGGCAGGCGCCGACCACCGCGCGCAAGCTGGCGGTGCGCGCCTCGCTCGCGCCGCAGCGCCTATTCCTGCCGGATGCCAACGCGCCCTGGCTGGCCGACGTCGTCCCGGCCGCTCTCAAGCTGCTCAGGACGGGGCGGTTCGACGCCTTCATCACCACGACGCCGCCGCACACCGTCGCCGTCGCGGGTCGGCTGATCCGCGCCCGCACCGACGTCCCGTGGATCGCCGACTGGCGCGATCCATGGCTGACGCACGCCGACCTCGACCTGTCCCGCGCCGACGTCCGCGCCAAGCAGGCCGCGATCGGGCGACTGGCCCGCTGGTGCGTTGGCGGGATGGATGCCGCGAGCGTCGTCGATCACGCCGAGGATGAGGTCCGTGGGCTGCGCCCCGGGCTGCCGCTCGCGGTGATCCCCAACGGCATCGACCTCGAGGAGCTCGCCGCCGTCGAGCGCCGCCCCGATCCCGATCACTGCACCTTCGCCTTCACCGGCTGGTTCTTCGGCGACCGCTCGCCGCGGCACCTGCTGCAGGCCGTCGCCGACCTCGTGCACGACCGCCCGGAGCTGCGTGATGTCATCCGCCTGCGCTTCATGGGCGGCTTCCCCGACGCCGACCGTCGTCGCATGGCGGACCTCGGTCTCGACGCGCTCGTAGCGATCGAGCCACCCGCTCCGCATGGTGACGCCCTGCAGGCCCAGGCCGATGCCGACGTGGCGCTGATCTTCATGCAGGATGGCGGTGGCCATGGCGAGAAGTTCCTGCCCGGCAAGGTCTGGGAGCTGCTCGCCTGCGGCCGTCCGGTGCTGGCGATGCTGCCGCCCGATGGCGCTGCGGCGCGCGAGCTGCGGGCCGTCGATGCCGCGATCGTTGCGCCCGACGACGTCGCCGGTGCACGGGCTGCCGTCGAGCGCTACGTCGACGCGTGGCGCGCGGGAACGCTGCCGACTCCGATGCTGGACGGCGACACCCGCGCGCGCATCTCGCGCCAGACGCAGGCCGAGGCGCTGGCCGCGCTGGTCAGGCGGACGACCGGTCGAGCCGGCTGAGGAGCAGCGTCACGGCCGTCACGGCGATCGCGCCGGCGATCGTGAAGCCGAGCCGCGCGGCTGCCAGGGTGTCGGTCTCGCCGGGTGGGGCACTCAGCAGCACGAGCCCGGGCGTGAACAGCCCGACGTACGCCCAGTAGCGG
>JBPCSK010000252.1:0-5199 GCA_051007275.1 Gaiellales bacterium
GCGCCGAGCTGGCTGCGGAATCGTCGGGGGGAGCGGTGTCGCTGGACTTCTCGACCGGCAGCACCGATCCATCGCGCCTGCGCCCGAGGTTGCTGACGATCAGGGCGAGCACCGTCACGAGGTAGAGCTGGCCCATCAGACCCTCGGCGACCGCGGCGAAGCGACCGAGTGTGTTCGCGGGGGTGAAGTCGCCGTAGCCGACGGTTGCCAGCGTGATGTACGAGAAGTACAGGAAGACGGACGTCGGCTGGTGGGGGCCCTGCACGAAGAACGCCGCGCCGGAAGCCGCGCTCATCGCCAGGAAGACGTAGGCGAAGAACAGGCCGAGCATCAGGTACACCGTGATCGCATTGACGACGACGCGCACGTTGATGATCGGCGCCTTCGCCACGCGACCGAAGATGCGGATGATCACGCCGAGCGTGAGCGCCGCGCTGAATGCCGTCGCGACGAAGCGGCCGGCATCCACGTCGATCCACCGTGAGAGCAGGCCGGCGACCACCAGGATTGCGGCGATGATGATCGGCGACGCGATGTACGCGATGCGTCGCACATTCGGGCGGCGGATGTGCGCGACGACGGCAATCTGGAAGAGGATGCTCTGCAGCAGCAGCGCGATCAGCGCGGTGATGATCGACCGGTTGCCGATCGCGATGCAGATGAAGGCCGCGAAGGAGATGAGCGGCGCGATGAGGATGTGATCCTCGCGCGTCACCTCCAGCCACTCGCGCCCGACCGTCCGCAGCGGACGCCGGAGGCTCTCATGCCCCTCGTGGTGATGGGGCTGCTCGGTCAAGCCTGCTCGGCCTTATCGCGCGGTCCGAACATCCGCACCGTCTCCTCGTCGTCGCCCGGGGGAATCTCGGTGACGCCAAGCATGCGGTCGATGACCATGTTCTGGAAGCGGTGGCAGGACTCCTCGAAGCGGTAGCACATGCGACCGCCCTCGTAGGCGGGGTTGCGCAGGCCATCCTGAACGCGCTCGACGATGCCGATGTCCTCCTTGTTGACCTCGTCCCAGAAGGTCATCAGGGAGTCGATCTCGCCCTCGGGATCCGAGCTGGCGGCGATCGAGTCGGGGTGCGCGAGCAGGTACGCGACCTCGGCCGTGCGACCTGTGCCGTCGGGACGGGCGAGCAGGAGGAAGACGTGGTTGGCCATCACGTTGATCGCGATGTTCGGGAACAGCCAGACGAAGCGCGCGGCCTCGGCGTCCTGGCCCTCGACGAAGGTGACGGGCGGCAGGCCCTTCCAGCCGCCTCCTTCGGTGTTCGGGGCGATCGGCCACGTGCAGAAGCCGACGTACTTCCCGGATCCCTGCCAGCGGTAGTGGTCCTCCATCGGCGAGACCTTGACCAGCGCGGGATGCACCCACGGCAGGTGGTAGTACTCCATGAAGTTCTCGCCGATCAGCTTCCAGTCGGCGTGGATGTCGTACTCCACGCGTCGCTGCATGCGGTACTCGCCGAGGCGGTAGCCGGCGAGCCGCTCGGTGAGGTCGCCGAGCTCGTGCTCGAGCTCGGGCGTCGCGGGGTCGAGGCAGACGAAGACGAGGAAGTTCCACTCGGCGATGCGCACCGGGTGCAGGCCCATCTCGTCCTTGTCGAAGGCCTTGACGTCGGCCATGTCGAACGCGACGCGGGCATCGACGGGCACCTCGCTCTCGGGCGTGAACAGCGGCGTGCCGAGGCACTTTCCGTCGAGGTCGTAGGCCCACGCGTGGTACGGGCAGGAGAAGAAGCGCTTGACGTGGCCCGAGCCCTCGCAGAGGCGGGCGCCGCGATGCCGACACACGTTGTGGTGCGCGCGCAGCTCGCCGTCCTTGTTGCGGGTGATGATGATCGAGCGACCCGCGACCTCGGCGACGAGGAAGTCACCCGGCTCGCGCACCTCGTCGGTGACGCAGACGGGCACCCAGCTCTTGGCGAAGACCTCCTGCTGCTCGACCTCGTGGAAATCCTGCGTCGTGTACGCGTCGGGGATCAGCGTCCACGCGAAGTCGACGGGGAGGCGGGTCTGGGCGTAGGTGTCCTCCTGAAGAAACGCCTCGCGAGGAAGGGGCCGCTGCATGGCGCGGATCGTACCGCTGTGCCGGTGCGCGCGACGCGGCGTTCCACGCGATGGATCGTACGGCCCTACGGGACGAGATCGAGCAGGAGCGTGCCGATCAGCACGACACTGGTGACGCCGAGCCCGACGGCGCTCCCCCACAGCAGCCACTGCTGCACGCGGCCGACCCGGAGCGCGCCCATCGCGCGCTCGTCGCCGCCGATGCTCGCGAGGGCAATCAGGATCGGCACCAGCAGGATCGCGTTGAGCACCTGCGAGAGGAACAGGATCGGCAAGAGCGGAATGAACGGTAGCGCGACGATCAGGGCGGCGAGCGCGGTCATCACGACGAAGGTGCCGTAGAACAGCGGTGCCTCCCGGAAGGAGTCGTCGATGCGCGCCTCCATGCCGATCGCCTCCGACACCGAGTAGCCGGTCGAGAGCGGCACGACGGCGGCGGCGAGCGTGCCAGCGGCCAGCAGGCCGACACCGAACAGCGTGCTCGCGAGGTTCCCGGCGAGCGGCTCGAGGGCAATCGCCGCGTCGGCCGCGTCCGTGATGGTCGTGCCCGTGGCGTGCAGCGTCGCCGCGCACGCGATGATCACGAACAGGCCGACGACGCCGGTCAGCACCGCGCCGCTGACGATGTCGACGTTCTCGGCCTTGAGCTCCTCGGCCTTGATGCGCTTGTCGACGGCGTATGACTGGATGAAGGACAGCCCCCAGGGCGCGATCGTCGTGCCGACGACGGCGACGGCGGCGATCAGCGCACCCGTGTGGCCGCTCGTGCCCGGCACCATCAGCCCGTGCAGCGTCGCGCCGTAGTCGGGGTGGGCGAGAAGACCGGAGAGGATGTACGAGGCGAGCAGCGCGCCGAGGGCCAGCAGGATGCGCTCGACGAGGTGGAACGATGAGCGGATCACGAGCAGCGTGATGATGATCGCCGCTGCGGGCACCGAGAGCTCGCGCGGGATGCCGACGAGTCCGAGCGCGGCGGCGATGCCGGCGTACTCCGCGGCGAGGGTGCCGAGGTTCGCGATCAGCAGGCAGGCGAGGATCGCTCCGCCGATGCGGATGCCGTAGCGCTCGCGGACGAGGCCGATCATGCCCTGGCCGGTGGCGACGCCGATCCGCACGCCGAGCAGGTGGTAGAGCACGAGCATCCCGGTCGCCACGACGAGCACCCACAGGAGCGCATAGCCATGGTCGGCGCCCATCACGGCGTAGGTCGTGATGCCCGCCGGGTCGTCGTCGGACAGTCCGGCGATCAGCCCGGGGCCGAGGATCGCAAGGAACAGGGCGACGCGTCTACGCACGCGGCACCCGGAAGCGGCGGAGGTGCGGCCGATGCGGCTTGCGGACCATGTGCGCGCGGACGTCGCGACTGCGCTCCTCGGGCAGCTGCGCGAGCACGTCATGCTTCATCCGGTGCGGCAGGCGTCGGACCAGCCGCGCTAGGTGGTGCGTCTCGATGCCCGCGATGTGAGCGTGGGAGGCGTGTGCGATCACGCAGCTGGAGGTGATCGTCACATCGTCGAGCTCGAGCAGGTCCTCGCGATGGCGCCGCGCGATCGCTCGCAGTCCGAGCCGCCGGAAGACGGGTCGCAGTCCGACCTCGAGGGCGACGGCCTGCAGCCGTCCGTCGATTGGCGAGAGTGCCACATCGCCGACGCGCATCACGCGGCGATCGTCCGTGTCGACGACCTGCCGGTCCAGCACGTCGTTCTTCAGGGAGGTGAGTCCGGTCGGCGATAGCACGTCGCCGAGCGCGAGCTCGCCGCGGTGCCAGTGCGCCTCTCGGACCGCAGCGCCCGCGACGACGGCGCGCACCGCCCAGGCCGGCCCCCCGGCCTGCACCAGCAGGTCGTCCACCTTCACGCCGCCGGCCAGCCGGCGGCCGAGCAGGTCGCTGAGCTCGACCGTGGCGGGGGCGCGAGCGGTCATGCGTCGAGGCTACCAGCGTCGGCCAGCGCGGACGCGGTAGGCTCCCGCGCCATGGAGTCCTTCATCGTCGATGCCGTGCGCACCCCCTTCGGCAAGAACCGCGGCGGCCTCAGCGCGATCCGCGTGGATGACCTCGCCGCGCTGCCGATCCGCGAGCTGCTGGCGCGGCACCCCGAGCTCGATCCCGCCGAGGTCGACGAGGTGCTGCTGTGCGACACGACTCCGGCTGGCGAGGACAACCGCAACGTCGCGCGCATGGCGCTGCTGCTCGCCGGGCTCCCGGTGACGGTGCCCGGCGTCACGGTCAACCGCCTGTGCGGCTCCGGGGGCGAGGCGATCATCCAGGGCTCGCGCATGATCCGCTGCGGCGATGCGGAGGTGGTCATCGCCGGCGGCGTGGAGGGCATGAGCCGCTCGCCGTTCATCCTGCAGAAGCCCGACGAGACGCTACCGCGCGACATGAAGCTGCACTCGACCGCGGTCGGCTGGCGCATGGTCAACCCCGCGATGCCGGAGGAGTGGCTGCTGTCGCTCGGCGCTGCCGCCGAGCAGACGGGCGTGCGCCTCGGCATCTCGCGCGAGCAGATGGATGCGTGGGCGGTGCGCAGCCACGCCCGCGCGCACGCGGCCTGGGAGGCCGGGGTGCACGACGCCGTCGTGATGGCCGTCGAGGACGTCACGCGCGACGAGAGCATCCGCGCGACCACGACGATGGAGACGCTGGCGGCGCTCAAGCCGGCGTTCACCAAGGACGGCGTCGTCACCGCCGGTAACGCGTCGCCGATCAACGATGGTGCGCTCGCGATGCTCGTGGCGAGCGAGCGGGCCTGCAGCTCTCGCGGCTGGGAGCCGCTGGCGCGGGTCGGCCAGAGCGTCACGGTCGGCGTCGCGCCGCAGGAGTTCGGCTACGCGCCCGTGCCCGCGATCCGCGCGCTGCTCGCCAAGGCCGGGCTGACGCCCGCGGACATCGACGTCTGGGAGCTGCAGGAGGCCTTCGCCGCCGTGCCGCTCGCCGTGCTCCACGAGATCGACGGCATCGACGAGGAGCGGGTCAACGTCCATGGCGGCGCCATCGCGTACGGGCATCCGCTCGGCGCCTCGGCGCCGCGCCTCGTGCTCGACTGCGCACGCGAGCTGCAGCGGCGGGGCGGCGGCACCGGACTCGTCGCCGCCTGCATCGGCGTGGGCCAGGGCCAGGCCCTGCTC
>JBPCSK010000253.1:0-2411 GCA_051007275.1 Gaiellales bacterium
GCCCGACCGCACGATCTTCGACATGAACGCCCACCTCTCGCCGACCACGGTGCAGCAGCGCCTGCGCGAGAAGTCGTTCCTCGTGCGCGGGCTCGCCTTCACGCTGCGGACGCCCGACGGCGCCGAGCACACGTACCGGAGCGACAACGGTCTGGCCGACTACGTCCACGAGCTCAACGAGAGCCGCGACGTCGCGCACCCCACGATCATCTCGCTGCAGGGGGAGTCCGGTGGCATCCCGATCGAGATTGCGCTGCAGTGGACGATGGGCGCGGACGACCGCGTCTACTCCTTCTGCAACGTCGTCAACACCGTCGACGGCGGCGCGCACGTCTCCGGCCTGCGCCGCGCGCTCACGCGGGTGCTCAACCAGGCCGCCTACGACGCCGGACGGCTGAAGAAGGACAAAGGCGAGTCGCTCGACGCCAAGGACGTCGCCGACGGCCTGACCGGCGCGATCTCCGTGATGCTCGAGGACCCCCAGTTCGAGGGCCAGACGAAGGGCCGCCTCAACAACCAGGAGGCGCAGACCGCGGTCGCCGCGTTCACGGGCCAGGCGCTGGCCGACTGGCTGGCCGACAAGAAGAACGCCGACGACGCGAAGAAGGTTCTCGATCGCGTCGTGCTGGCGCGTGACGTGCGCCTCGCCAAGGCCAAGATCTCCAAGAAGCTCCGCAACGCGGCGACCTCGATCATGAGCGACTCGAACCTGCCGGGCAAGCTCGCCGACACGATCGACAACCCCTCGATCCCCAACATCGAGCGCGAGATCTTCATCGTCGAGGGCGACTCGGCCGGCGGCAGCGCCAAGCAGGCGCGCGACAACGCGACGCAGGCGATCCTGCCGATCCGCGGCAAGATCCTGAACGTGCTCGGCGCCAAGAACGGCAAGGCCTTCGACAACGCCGAGGTCGACTCGATCCTCGTGGCGCTCGGCGGCCGCAAGGACGTGATCGGCTCCACCCTCGTCGCGACCCTGGAGGAGGAGCAGCTGCGCTACGGCAAGGTCGTGATCACCGCCGACGCCGATGCCGACGGCGCGCACATCACCAACCTGCTGATCACCCTGTTCCACGAGCTGTTCCCCGATCTCCTCGCCGGCGGTCGCGTGTTCCTCGCGCGCCCGCCCTTGTTCCGCATCTCGCTCAAGGACGGCTCGGCCGTCTACGTGCATACCGAGGAGGAGCTGAAGGACACCCTCGCCAAGACGAAGCGCACCGGCGACCACGTGACGCGCTTCAAGGGCCTCGGCGAGATGAATCCCGACCAGCTGCGCGAGACCGTGTTCGATCCTGAGACGCGTCGCCTCCAGCAGATATCGATCGAGGACGCCGCCGAGGCGGCGAAGACCGTCGACCTCGTGATGGGGTCGAACCCCGCGCCCCGCCGTGCGTGGCTCGAGGAATCCGCCGCGGACTCCGAGGTGCTGGTGTGAGCCGCAAGAAGGCCGCCCCCGACGACGCGCAGCTCGATCTCTCCGTCGAGGAGACCGACGAGCCGACCGCCGAGCATGATGCGCTCGACGATGCACCGGTGATCGACGCGGCGGCGACCGAGGTGCTCGTCGACGTGGCCGAGGCGGACCCCGAGGACGATGACGACGCGGAGCCCGAGGACGGCGGCGGCGACGGCGGAGACGACGACGGCAGCGGCATCGCGCGCCTCGCCTGGGAGGGCGATTCGATCGACGCCTCCGACGCCCTCCTCGAGCGCGCGCTGTCGTACGGCATGTACGTGAACCTCGGGCGCGCGCTGCCCGACGTGCGCGACGGCCTCAAGCCCGTGCAGCGCCGCATCATCCACGCGATGGACGAGCTCGGCGGCCGTGCGGGCCGGCCGTACCAGAAGTCGGCGCTGACGGTCGGCCACGTGATCGGCAACTACCACCCGCACGGCGACTCGGCCGTCTACGACGCAATGGTGCGCATGGCGCAGGGCTTCGTGCTCAACGTGCCGCTCGTCGACGGCCAGGGCAACTGGGGCAGCGTCGGCCCGAAGGAGTACTCGGACCCGCCGGCCGCCTATCGCTACACGGAGGCCCGCCTCTCCCCCGCCGCCACCGCCTGGCTGTCCGACCTGCGCCCCGAGATCGTGCGCGAGTACCAGCCGAACTTCACGGAGAAGAAGCAGGAGCCGTGGGTCCTGCCCGTCACGTTCCCGAACCTGCTCGTCAACGGCTCGCGCGGCATCGGCTGGTCGATGGCCTGCGAGGTGCCGCCGCACAACCTCGCCGAGGCGTGCGCCGCCGCGATCAAGCTGGCCGAGAACCCCGACGCCTCGCTCAAGGACCTGCTCAAGGTCATGCCCGGTCCCGACTTCCCCACCGGCGGAATAGTCGTCGATCCGGAGGGACTGCTCGAGGCCTACGTGAAGGGCCAGGGCACGATCCTCCTGCAGGCGCGGTTCCACAC
>JBPCSK010000254.1:0-1839 GCA_051007275.1 Gaiellales bacterium
CTTCAAGAAGGATGTGGCGGCGAGCCTCATCGAGCTGCTGGCGCCGCTGCAGGCGCGCCACGCCGAGCTATCCGCCGATCCCGCCGAGGTCGAGCGCCTGCTCGCGCGCGGTGCCGAGCGCGCCCTCGAGATCGCGATCTCGCAGATCGAGGTCGTGCGCGAGCGCATCGGCTTCCTGCCCGCCGTCTAGCCGAAGCGCTCGCGACTGCGACGCGCCAGGCGGCTCATGGTGCCGGGCGCGATCGCCTGGGCCACCGTGGCGACGCGCCACCACTCCGGCTGGAACGACTCTGCCCGACCGCGCTCGAGCGCTCGGATGATCGTCGCCGCGCAGCGATCGTCGTCGATCACGCCGTGGCGCAGCCAGCGATGGCTGCGCAGCCGATCATGCGGGAACGCAGCAGTCGCCACCGGACCGGGGTTGGCGGTCAGCACGTGCACGCCAACCGCGGCCGCCTCGACGTGCAGGCCGCGGGACCACGCGATCGCGGCATGCTTGGCCGCTGCGTAGTGCGGCGCGGAGCCGGTCGAGACCGTGCCGGCCACGCTGACGACGTTGATCACGGCGCCCCGTGCGGCGACCAGCGCCGGCCACGCGGCGGCGGTCACACGGACCATGGCCAGGTACAGAAGCTCGATCGCGGCACGCGCCTCGTCGGTGTCGTGCTCGAGCAGCGGCGTGCGAAACGGCCCGCCCGCATTGTTGACGAGCACGGGGACACGATCGACATCCTGCAGGTGCGCCCGCAACGCCGCGAGTCCATCGTCATGTGCGAGATCGGCGACGAGCGTCTCGCAGCCGAGCGCGCGTCCCGCGGCAGCCAGGCGATCCGCCCCGCGCGCGACGAGCAGCAGATCGGCGTCGCGTCGCTGGAGCCGACGCGCCAGCGCGAGGCCGATCCCGGACGAGCCACCGGTCACCACGATCAGGGAGCGCTGCGCCATCGCGGTGGAGCCTACCCCGTGGCACGGTACACTCGGGCCGTGCAGCAG
Organism: Gaiellales bacterium; assembly: GCA_051007275.1. GTDB lineage: Bacteria > Actinomycetota > Thermoleophilia > Gaiellales > F1-60-MAGs149 > F1-60-MAGs149. The sequence continues at coordinate 994 of JBPCSK010000254.1, forward strand.
GCACCTGAACCCGCTCGGCGCGTCGAGGTCACCGTGTCCACGCGGACGCTGATCCGACTGCTCCTGACCGCCTCGGCGTTCCTCTTCGTGGTGCTGCTCCTGTGGCAGGTTCGGGCGATCCTGGAGCTCGTCCTGATCTCCGCCTTCCTGGCGCTCGCGCTCAACCCGATCGTGACCGTGCTCGAGCGACGTCTCGGCAATCGCCGTGGTGTCGCTTCCGTGATCGTGGTGCTCGGCGTGCTGCTCGTGCTGCTCCTGTTCCTCGCCGCCCTCTTGACGCCACTGTATGAGGAGATGCGCGGGTTCGCCACGCGCGCGCCGCAGCTGATCGACGAGCTCCGCAACTGGGGCGTGTTCAAGCGCTTCGACGACCGCTACAACCTCGTGCAGCGTCTCGAGGAGGCGGCACAGCAGTACTCTGGTCGCCTCCCGGCCCAGGCGGGCAACCTGCTCGGCGTCGCCACGGCCGTGGTGACCGGCCTCGGCAAGGCGCTGTCGGTGCTGTTCATGACGCTGTTCCTGCTGCTCGAGATCCCGCGCTTCCTGCGCACCGCGACGGAGCTGCTGCGCCCGGGCACCGCCGATCGCTCCCTCGTGGTCTTCGACCAGGTCAACGGCACGATCGCGCGGTGGACCGCGGGCGTCCTCTTCATCGCCGCGATCGCCGGCACGGTGACGGGCGTCACGGCCTGGTTCCTCGGCGTGCCCTTCGCGCTCGCGCTGGCGCTGCTGGTGGGCGTGCTCGATGTGATTCCGCTTGTCGGTGCCACGATCGGATCGATCGTGGCCGTGCTCGTCGCTCTCACGCACAGCCTGACCGCGGGTATCGTGATGCTGGTCCTGGCG
>JBPCSK010000255.1:0-6558 GCA_051007275.1 Gaiellales bacterium
ATGTCCCACAAGGGTCTGACCCCTTTGGGACATCCACACCTGAGCTCCGCCGTTCGCCCCGTCGCATTGAAAGTGAGCCAGAACATCCAGCTGTTGTGGCTCTACGTTCGTGAGGCCGGAGCGGGACCTGGCCTACGGTCGGTAGCTCACTCCGTGCGAGCGGCGTCGAGGAGCGCGCGGGTGATCGTCGGCAGCGGGTCGCGGTCGGGAACGACCACGCCGATGCGCTGCTCGACGGTCGGGTCGGTCAGCGGCACGGCGACGATCTCGTCGGGCAGCGCGCCGCCGTCGAGCCACGAGGACGGTCCGATCGTGAACCAGCGGCCGTCGGCGACGTGCTCCCAGAGCGGCACGATGTCGTCGGACTCGATGCGCGGGGCGGGGGCGGAGCCGGCGGTCGTGAACGCCGCGTCGAGGATGCGCCGGTTCTGCATCGTCTGGGTGAGCAGGCACAGCGGCAACTCTGACGCCTCGCGCCAGGTCAGCGAGGGGCGTGCCGCCTCAGGGCTGGCCGCATGCGCGTAGAGGACGTACCGCTCCTGCGCGACCGGCACGCCGCGCACCCCGTGCAGCGGCTCGTTGTCGAGGTAGGTGATCCCCGCGTCGATCTCGAACTCGAGCAGCTGCCGCTCGATCTCGCGGCTGGCGAGCGACAGCACGGTGATCGAGAGACCGGGGTGGAGGGCGGCGACCGTGGCCGAGAGGGCGCTGGCGATCGGCAGCGCCGTCGGAAACGCGCCGAGCCGCAGTCGGCCGGTCAGCGCGCCGCGCATGGCGGCGAGGTCCTCGCGCAGGCCATCGGCGTCGGCCAGCAGGCGGTGCGCCCAGGCGACGACGCGCTCGCCCTCGGGGGTCAGCCCGCCGTAGGTGCGACCGCGCACCACGATAGGCACGCCCAATTCGGCTTCGAGCGCCCGAATGCCGCCGCTCAGCGAGGGCTGGGACACGTGACACGTTGCAGCAGCACGGCCGAAGTGCCGCTCACGTGCCAGCGCGATGACGTATTCCAACTGCCTCAGCTGCATGCCATGATGATAGCCGTTGCCTATCGAATGAGTGGGAATTCCATGTTTCGCCGTGCAGCACCGCCCGTCATGCTTCGACCAATCACGCGTATCCGCTGGAGGACTGCTGCGATGACGACGACACTTCCCAAGGGGCGCCTGACGCACCCGTGGATCAAGGAGAACGGCGAGTTCCGACCCGCCAGCTGGGAGGAGGCGCTCGACCGCGCCGCCGCCGGCCTCGCACCCGCGCGCGAGCTCGACACCTCGAAGAGCTTCGGCATGTTCTCGTGCTCGAAGGCCTCGAACGAGATGAACTACCTCGCCGGCAAGTTCACCCGTCAGGTGATGGGCTCGAACAACGTCGACTCATGTAACAGAACCTGACACGCTCCGAGCGTCGTCGGTCTGGCGACTGTCTTCGGAGCCGGTGGCGGTACCTCCTCGTACGAGGAGTACCACGACACCGATGTCATCCTGCTGTGGGGCTCGAATGCGCGCAACGCGCACCCGATCTTCTTCCATCACGTCCTCAAGGGCATCCATAACGGCGCGCGCCTCTTCGTCGTCGACCCGCGCCGCTCGGAGACCGCCCAGTGGGCCGACATCTGGCTCGGCAACAACGTCGGGTCGGACATCGCCCTCGCCAACGCCATGGCCAACGAGATCATCCAAGCGGGTCTCGCCAACACGGCGTTCATCGAGCACTCCACGGAGAACTTCGAGAACTACAAGGCGCACGTCGCCGAGTACACGCTCGAGCGCGCCGAGGAGCTGACGGGCGTTCCGGCCGAGGCGATCCGCGAGGTCGCCCACGCCTACGCCAAGGCCGACCGCGCGATGATCTCGTGGACGCTCGGTATCACCGAGCACCACACGGGCGTCGACAACGTCCTCAGCCTGATTTCGCTGGCGCTGCTCTGCGGCCACGTCGGTCGCTACGGCTCGGGCCTCAACCCGCTGCGCGGCCAGAACAACGTGCAGGGCGGCGGCGACATGGGCGCGATCCCGAACCGCCTGCCGGGCTTCCAGGACATCGAGAACAACCACGAGGCGCGCGAGAAGTTCTCGCAGGCCTACGGCGTGCCGATTCGCGATCGCTACGGCTGGCACCTCACGCAGATGTTCCACGGCATGGAGACCGGGGAGCTGAAGTACTGCTACATCATCGGCGAGAACCCGGCCCAGTCCGACGCCGACTCGAACCGCATCCGGGACCTCCTCGGCGGTCTCGACTTCCTCGTCGTGCAGGACATCTTCGCGACGAAGACGGCCGAGCTCGCCGACGTGATCCTGCCGGGCACCGCGTCCTGGTGCGAGACCGACGGCACCGTCACCAACTCCGAGCGCCGCGTCCAGCGCGTGCGCAAGGCCCTCGACCCGCCGGGCGAGGCGCGTGACGACCAGTGGATCCTGGCGGAGCTGGCCAAGCGCCTCGGCTTCGAGTGGAACTACCCGACCAGCGAGGACATCTGGAACGAGCTCCGCTCGCTCTCGCCGATGCACGCGGGCATGTCGTACGCGCGCCTCGAGGAGCTCGGCGGCATCCAGTGGCCGTGCCCCGAGGACGGCCATCCCGGCTCGCCGCGGCTGCACGAGCGCCTCTGGGCCGATCCGGTCCAGGGCATGCTGGCGCCGTTCGTGCCGGTGCATGATCGCCCGCCGTTCGAGGCGACCGACGCCGAGTTCCCCATCCGTCTCACCACGGGACGTCGGCTCGAGTCGTACAACACGGGCATCCAGACGGAGAAGTTCACGAGCCCGCTGCACGAGGGCGAGTTCCTCGAGCTGTGCCCCGAGGACATGGAGCGCATGAACCTCGAGGACGGCGAGATCGTTCGCGTCTCCTCGCGCCGCGGCTCCGTCGAGTCGCCGGTCCGCACCGACGTCCGGCTGCGCCCGGGCCTCGGCTTCATGACGTTCCACTTCCCCGACCAGGTCGACGTCAACCAGCTGACGATCGACGCCGTCGACGAGAAGAGCGGCACCGCCGAGTTCAAGGCGTGCGCGATCAAGGTCGAGAAGCTCGCCAAGGGCGAGCAGACGATGACCGCCCAGGCCGACCGCGAACTGGTGGCGGGCGACTAGATGGATATCAAGCTCCTCGACGTTGCCCCCACCGAGGCCGAGAAGGAGGCCGTGGATCTGCTCCTCGGCCCGCCGCTGTCCGGCTGGGACGGCGGCGAGCGCGACGCGCTCACCGACACCCGCGTCGCCGAAGGCGGCCACGAGGCCCGCGAGGAGCGCCACCTGCTGCTGCCCGTGCTGTGGGCCGTGCAGGATCGCATCGGGTACATCAGCGCGCCCGCGCTGGCGTACATCTCGAAGCGCCTGATGATCCCGCCCGCCGAGGTCTACGGCGTGGCGACGTTCTACATGATGCTCGCCACCGAGCCCACGCCGCCGCGCGTGCTCCACGTGTGCGAGGACATCGCGTGCAAGTGCCACGGCTCCGACGACCTGATCGCCACGCTCGAGGAGCGCTTCGGTCCCGAGGGCGCCGTCTCCGCCGACGGCCGCTCCACCTGGCACCGCTCGCCGTGCCTCGGCCAGTGCGATCGCGCCCCGGCCGTGCTGATGATGGAGGCCGGCCTCGAGCCGTTCACCCGCACCTACGCGCCCGCCTCGTCGGCGACCGCCTTCGCATCGCTGTCCGAGGAGGAGGCCGCCGGCACCGAGCCCGCCGTGCCGAACCAGCTTGGCGACTCGAGCCTGCGCCTGCTGCGCCGCATCGGCGTGGTCGACCCGTGGAGCATCGACGACTACCGTGCCAAGGGCGGCTACGACGCCCTGCGTCGCGCCGTCGCCCTCGGCCCCGCGGGCGTGATCCGCGAGGTCAAGGACTCGCGCCTGATGGGCCGCGGCGGTGCCGCGTTCCCGACGGGCGTCAAGTGGGAGGCCGTCGCCCAGCAGCCGGCCCGCCCGAAGTTCCTCATCTGCAACGCCGACGAGTCCGAGCCCGGCACGTTCAAGGATCGCGTGATCCTCGAGGGCGATCCGTTCTCGCTCGTCGAGTCGATGACGATCGCGGCCTACGCGATGGGCATCGAGACGGGCTTCATCTACCTCCGCGGCGAGTACCCCGAGGCCGAGCGCGCCGTCCAGAACGCGATCGACCAGGCGTACGACCGCGGCCTGCTCGGCGACGACATCATGGGCGAGGGCTTCACGGTCGATCTCGAGATCCGTCGTGGTGCTGGCGCGTACATCTGCGGCGAGGAGACCGCGATTTTCAACTCGATCGAGGGCTTCCGCGGCGAGCCGCGCTCGAAGCCGCCGTTCCCGGTCGAGAAGGGCGTCTTCCAGAAGCCGACCGCGATCAACAACGTCGAGACGCTGATCAACGTGCTCGACGTGATCATGAAGTCCGGCCCCGGCTATGCCGAGCAGGGCACGCAGGGCTCGACGGGCACGAAGCTGTTCTGCCTGTCCGGCTGCGTCACTCGGCCCGGCGTCTACGAGGTGCCGTTCGGCGGCACCCTGCGCGAGCTGATCGACATGGCGGGCGGCGTGCCCGATGGGCGCGAGCTCCAGGCCGTGCTGCTCGGCGGTGCGGCGGGCAGCTTCGTCCGTGCCGACGAGCTCGACATCGAGCTCTCGTTCGAGGCCGTGCGCGAGGCCAAGACGACGCTGGGCTCCGGCGTCGTGATGGTCTTCGATGACACGGTCAACATGCACCGCATCCTGCAGCGCATCGCGCAGTTCTTCCGCAACGAGTCGTGCGGACAGTGCGTCCCGTGCCGCGTCGGCACCGTCCGTCAGCAGGAGGCGCTCGCTCGCCTCGCAAGTGGCAGGCCGCGCGAGTCGGTCGAGCAGGAGCTCGAGCTCATCGCCGAGATCGGCGGATGCATGCGCGACGCGTCCATCTGCGGCCTTGGCCAGGCGGCGTCCAGCGCCGTGGAGTCCGCCATCGACAGGCTCGGCGTCTTCAAGGGAGGTGTCCAGTGAGCGATCCCGTGATGATGACCCCCAAGCGGATGGTCGAGCTCGAGGTCGACGGCCAGGCCGTCAAGGTCTTCGAGGGCCAGACGCTGCTCGACGCGATCACGAAGGTCGGCATCGACACGCCGACGCTGTGCTTCGGCGAGACGCTCCAGCCCAAGAACGCCTGCCGCGTCTGCGTCGTCGAGGTCGAGGGTGCCCGCGTCCTCCAGCCGTCCTGCTCGCGCAAGGCAGAGCCCGGCATGAAGGTCCACACGAACTCGGAGCGCGTCCGCGCGAGTCGCCGCATGGTGCTCGAGCTGCTCGCCTCGAGCGTCGATCTGTCCACGACGTCCGTCGCCCCCGAGTACCTCGAGGCGTACGAGGCCCGGCCCGAGAAGTTCGGACCGCAGGCTCCGCCGGACACGCATCGCGATCACCATCGTGCCGGCCACAGCGCCGAGACCGACGGCCAGCTGGCCGCCACGGTCTACCAGGGCAAGAAGATCGACAACGACCTCTACATGCGCGATTACTCGAAGTGCATCCTCTGTTACAAGTGCGTCGACGCGTGCGGCGAGCAGTGGCAGAACACGTTCGCGAACAGCGTCGCCGGGCGCGGCTTCGAAGCGCGCATCTCGACCGAGTTCGTCGTCCCGCTGCCCGAATCTGCGTGCGTCTACTGCGGCAACTGCATCCAGGTCTGCCCGACGGGCGCGCTGATGTTCAAGAGCGAGCACGACCTGCGCGAGGAGGATGAGTGGCGCGAGGAGGAGCAGACCGTCACCCAGACGATCTGCACCTACTGCGGCGTCGGCTGCAACCTCGAGCTGCACGTGCAGGACAACTCGATCGTGAAGGTCACGAGCCCGCCGGAGCACTCGATCACGCACGGCAACCTCTGCATCAAGGGCCGCTTCGGCTTCCAGCACGCCCAGGCGCGCGACGGGGCCAAGAAGTAGCGGCATGGGCACCGCCGAGCGACCACCGCTCGCCGGGCCCACCGCCGAGGTGGGCGTGCTCCGGCTCGCCCGCGGGGAACGGCCGGTCGAGAAGCGCGACCGCGTCGCGGGGGAGGAGCCGCTCGAGATCCGCGTAGGCGGACCGGGGGAGCCCTTCACGCAGGTCGCGGTGACGATGCGCACGCCGGGCGCGGACTTCGAGCTCGCCGCCGGCTTCCTGCTGACCGAGGGGCTCGTCGCCGACAGCCACGAGATCGCCGACATCCGCTACTGCGAGGACGTGGACGATGCGTCGCAGCAGTACAACGTGCTGAGCGTGCGTCTGCGCAAGCCGTTCGACGGCGCCAGCCTGCAGCGCAACATGTTCGCGTCGTCGAGCTGCGGCGTCTGCGGCAAGGCGTCGATCGACATGATCGAGGTCGCCTGCCGGGTGATTCCCGCCGGTCCGGTCGTCGCGTTCGAGACGCTGCTCGAGCTGCCCGAGATCCTGCGCGCGAAGCAGCGTCAGTTCGAGCGCACGGGCGGCATCCACGCGACGGGGCTGTTCACGCCGGAGGGCAAGCTCGTCGAGCTGCGCGAGGACATCGGCCGCCATAACGCGATGGACAAGGCGATTGGGGCGCGCCTGATGCAGGGCGAGACGCCGCTCAATAGCCACGTCGCCCTGGTCT
>JBPCSK010000256.1:0-3601 GCA_051007275.1 Gaiellales bacterium
GGCTGGGCATCGCTCGGCGGAGTCCCGGCTTCAGGTCTTGCGCTGCGCGGCGGCACTGGTCCGGCGACGGTGCTCGATGGTCGTTTTGGGCTGCTCCCCACCCATCTCGACGAGGAGCAGTACGACCTTTCCGCGTTGACGGCAGATCTGGGTGAGGTCTGGGAGACGATGGCCGTCGCGATCAAGCCGTATCCCGCCTGCCACTGCACGCACACGGTATTGGACGCACTGCGCCTCATCATCGAGGCCACCGGGATTGGCGCCGACGACGTCGAGACGATCGTCTGCCGCGTGCCGAGCGAGGTGGCCGTTCGCCTGGTGCTCGAGCCGAGCGAGCGCAAGCAGACGCCGTCGAATCCGTATGACGCGAAGTTCTCGCTGCCGTTCACGGTAGGCAACATGCTCGTTCATGACCGAGTCGGCGTTGAGAGCTTCACCTCGGAGGCAATTGCGGATCCCAACGTTCTCGCCGTGGCCGCGCGTGTCGACTACGAGGTTCGACCGTTCGACCAGGGCAACGCAGACCTCGCCGGGGCAATCACGGTGCGGACGCGTGATGGGCGCGAGTTGTACGAGGAGGTGCTGGTGCCGCGCGGTGGCTCTGCCAACCCGATGAACGCCGACGAGATCCGTGAGAAGTTCCGCCTCAATGCCTCGCTGGCACTTCCCGATGCTGACGTTGACGCGCTCATTGACGCCTTCGAAGGGCTGGAGACGGACGGGGCTGGTCCGATCGGCGCGCTGCTCGCCCGCGCTCGGGGATAGCGGAGCTACAGCACGAGCACGAGGTGCTCGAGAGCCACGTCATGGCCATCGACATGGGCGCCGAACGGATCGACCTCGCGCCGGACGAATCCGAGGCGCCCGTACAGGCTCCAGGAGGGATCCTCGTTCTCGACGACCTCGAGGTAGACCGCGCGGACCTCGCGGGCACGAGCCCAATCGATCGCGGTCGAGACGAGTTGCCGACCCACGCCGCGTCCACGGTGGGCGGGATCCAGCCAGACGCCCCAGAGCGTGGCGCGGTGCCGCCGGCGCTGCCCGATCTCGCGCGCGATGCCAGCCATGCCGACGGGACGCCCCTCGTGCAGGGCCACCAGCACGAGCTGATCACCCTCCCCCGTGCTGGCTGCCGCACGGGCCGCCCAGACGTCCGCGGGATCGGCGGCCACCTCGTCGTAGGTCTCGAGGAAGGCGGCCGGCGCGCTCTTGAGCGCAGCGAGGCGCACCTCACGCAGCAGCTCCCCCTCATCCGCCTGGATGCTGCGAACGTCGATCACATGCGGTCCGGCGCGCCGACGCCGATCAGTCCCAACGCGCGCTCGAGCGCCTCGCGCGTGGCGCGCACGGCACTGAGGCGGAAGGCGCGTGTGTCGGCGTTCTCGTGGAGGACGTACAGATCGTGGAGGAACGCGTGGAAGTCCGCAGCGAGCTCATGCGTCCACGCGATGATGCGGTGCGGGGCGCGCAGCTCCGCGGCGCTGGCCACCACCTCCGGCCATTCGGCGAGGCGGCGCACGAGGGCCATCTCCGGGCCCTCGGGAACGTGGACGCTGCCGACGCCGTCGACGTCGAGACCATCCTCGGCAGCCTTGCGCAAGATCGATGCGCAGCGCGCATGCGCGTACTGCACGTAGTAGACCGGATTCTTGCTGCTGGCCTCAACGGCAAGGTCAAGATCGATGTCCAGCGTCTGATCGTGCGAGCGCTGCACGAGGAAGTACCGCGCCGCGTCGACGCCGATGGCGTCGGTCAGCTCGGTCAGCGTGATCACGTTCCCGCGACGCTTGCCCATGCGCTCACCTGACACGGTGATCAGCTGGTAGATCAGGCACTCGACGTGTTCCGGGTCGTAGCCCAGGCACTGCGCGCCGGCCTTGAGTCGCTGGATGTAGCCGTGGTGGTCGGCGCCGAGCACGTAGATGGCGTGCGTCGCGCCGCGCTGGAACTTGAGGTCGACGTACGCGAGATCGGAGGCGAAGTACGTGTGCTCGCCATCGGCCTTCAGCAGCACCCGGTCCTTGTCGTCGCCGAAGTCGGTGGTGCGGAGCCACGTGGCGCCGTCCTGCTCGTAGATGCGTCCCTGACTTCGGGCGCGCTCGATCGCGGCGAGCACGGCGCCGCTCTCGTGCAGGCCCTTCTCGCTCGTCCAGAGGTCGAACTCCACGCGCATGCTCGCGAGACTCGCGCGGATGCGCTCGACCATCAGCGCAACGCCCTTGGCAACCCAGTCCTCGAGCGGCGCGTCGTCGGGCAGGTCCAGCTCGGCCGCGATCGCCTGCACCTCATCGCCGGGATACCCGCCTTCGGGGATGTCGCGGCCGAGGCGGCGGGCCTGCACGGACTGCCCGAAGAGCCCCACCTGATTGCCCGCGTCATTGATGTAGTACTCGCGCGTCACCTTCTCTCCGGTGAACTCCAGGAGCCGGGCCACGCTATCGCCGTAGGCGGCGTTGCGCGCGGAGCCGATGGTGAGGTCGCCGGTCGGGTTGGACGAGACGAACTCAACGAGCGTCTCAACGCCGGGTGCGAACGGCTGACGACCGAAGTCGCTGCCCGCCGCGAGCATGTCGCTCAGCGCGTCTCGGTACCACTGCTCGTCGAGGCGGATGTTGATGAAGCCGGGACCGGCAATCTCGACCGATGCGACGCCGGCAATGGCGCCAATTGCCGTCGCCAGCTCCTCCGCGATCTCGCGCGGCTTGCGCGAGAGGATCGGGGCCAGGCGCATGGCCACGCTCGTCGCGTAGTCGCCGTGCTCCGCGTTCGCCGGGCGCTCCAGCGCGAGGTCGGGTACCTCGCCGCCGGTCAGAGCCGCGACGGCTGCGCTGATGGACGCGTGGAGTTCGCTGATCGGATCGGACACGCCCGCATCGTGGCAAAGCCGATGCGTCGCGGCGGCGGTGCCGTCAGCGGTGGTACGGAAGGCCGCGGTTAATCGTGAGCGCGCGGTAGAGCTGCTCGGCAGCGACGACCCGCGCCAGTTGATGCGGCAGCGTCATCGCGCCCAGCGAGACCGTGAGCTCGGCTCGCTGGAGCACCATCGGCGCCAAGCCCTCGGCCCCGCCGATCACGAACGCCGTGCGCTGAGGGGCGAGCTCCTCCCACTGCTGCACGCGTTCGGCGAGCTCGACCGATGTGAGCGAGCGACCGCCGAGATCGAAGGCGACCAGCCGGAAGCCCTCGGCGGCATCGAGGATGCGGTCGCCCTCACGCTGACGCACCTCGCTGGCGGTGCCGCGATCGAGCGGCTCGTCCTTGACCTCCACCACGTCGAACTTGGCGAGCTTCGACGCTCGTGCCTCATAGTCCGCGGCGGCATCGGCCAGCGGCCCGCGGGGACGCCCGACGACGATGAGCCGGAGCGAGGCTAGGCCTCGGGATGATCCGCGTCGACCTCGGGGAGGTCGCGGATGCTCTCGCGGGCGGTGAACTTATCCCAGTTGTCCTGCATGGCATCGAGCAGCTCGCCCATGAACTGCGGCGACAGGTTGATGCGGCTGACGACCACGCCGGGGATCTCCGGTCCGTCGAACTCGTGATCAACCCGCGCGAACGTGATCGTGAACTCGTAGTCGGAGTGCGACACGTTGGCGAAGTT